>SPBY01000023.1 GCA_004525825.1 Bacteroidia bacterium | reverse complement strand
TATGACCGACCAAAATACACTTCAACATGCCAGAATGCTGGATCAGGATGATCCCCTGAAGCATTTCAGACAGCGTTTTGTGATCAAAGATCCTTCCATCATCTACCTGGATGGCAATTCGCTGGGCAGGCTCCCCGATAAAACGGTGGATCATATGGAAACAGCCATCAGGGAGCAATGGGGCCAACGGCTCATACGAAGCTGGAACGAAGGATGGTACCAGCAGTCGGCCCGCCTTGGAAAGAAGATTGCCCAGATCATCGGGGCACATCCCGATGAGGTGATTGTTTCCGATTCTACTTCAGTCAATCTTTACAAATTGGCCTACGGGGCCCTGAAGCTCAAAGAGGAGAGGACAGAGATTCTTTCCGATGACATGAATTTTCCCTCCGATCTCTACATTCTCCAGGGACTGGTCAAGCAGTTTGGCGGGAACCTTAGCCTGAGGCTCTTGAAATCGCCCGACGGGATCTCTTCGGACATGACCGAGTTTGTGAGGATCATCAGTCAGCGTACGGCGCTGGTTACCCTTTCGCACGTGGCTTATAAAAGTGCCTACATGTATGATATGGAGCGGGTGACCGAGCTGGCCCATATGCATGGAGCCCTGATGCTATGGGATCTGAGTCATTCGGTGGGAGCGGTACCTGTGAGCCTGAACAGGGCCAATGTGGACCTGGCCATCGGCTGTACCTACAAGTATTTGAACGGGGGACCGGGTTCCCCTGCGTTTTTGTATGTGAAAAGGGAGCTGCAGGAGAAGATGGTGAATCCCATCCAGGGATGGTTTGGGGAGCAGAATCCCTTTGAGTTTAAACTAAACTACCGGGAATCGAAGGGAATCCGAAAATTTCTGACCGGTACCCCGCCGGTAATCTCCATATCGGGATTGGAACCCTCGCTCGACATGGTGTTGGAGGCCGGGATCGGTTCTCTCCGGCAGAAAAGCGTGGCCCAGGGGGAATACCTTATCTCCCTGGCCAATGAATGGCTGCTCAAGCACGGATTCAGGATCGGCTCTCCCGAATTGTCCGAAAAAAGGGGGTCTCACGTCGCTCTGAAGCATGCCGAAGGCTATCGCATTTGCAAGGCTCTGACCGATCCTGGTACCGGGGGAAATGTGGTCATCCCCGATTTCCGCGAACCTAATAATATTCGACTGGGAATCACGCCTTTATACACTAGCTACGAAGAGATCTTCCTGGCTGTGCAGCAGTTGAGGGAGATCATGGAAAAGAAGACCTATGAGCGCTACCCCGGCTCGAGGGACCAGGTGACCTGAACTTCCAATGGTACTGTGGGTTCCAATGGAATTCCAGCAGGAGATCAAATATGAATTCACACCTCTAGGAAAGGATTTGTTTCAGGTTTTTAATACTCTCCTCGGCAAATTTGATGGGTTCGGGAGGGAAATCGCTCTCGATTACCATGTAGTCAATTCCTGAATCATCCACCTGGTCGATGATGCCTTTAAAGTCGATAATGCCCTCCCCAATGATGGTTTGCATGCCCATAAGTTCCATGGCAATGGCCATGTTCTCGAAAGGCTCATTGGAGGCATAGACCTTGTCCATCTTCTGTTTCATCTCCTTGATATGAAGCAGCTTCACCCTTCCCGGATACTGCCTGATCAGTTTCACCGGGTCTACTCCGGCCACCTCGGCCCAGAACAAATCCAGTTCAAAGCAGCAAAGATCAGGATCGGTGTTTTGTACCAGGATATCAAAGCCGGTCATTCCGTCATACACTGCAAACTCCTGGCTGTGGGTATGATAACCATACTGTATGCCGGCAGATTTGCATTTTTCCCCAAACTTGTTGTAAAGTTCGGCAGCCGCTTTGTAGTCATCGGCCGATTGTCCGATGAACATGGGACTTAAAATGTACTCCTGGCCAATGATCTTGGCAGCATTAATGGCCTCATCCATGCTGTGCATCAGGGAAGAATCATCGATGTGGGCAGATTTGGATGTTAAATCCAGATCGTCCAGCATCGTACGGATCTCCTTGGGCGTGTGTCCATGGTATCCGTATCCTGTCAATCCCATCATGCTGATCAAAGGATCGTTCCTGATCTCCTCTTCCGTACTGAAGTAGTAAGGACCGGCAAACTCCAGGTTCTTGTATCCGAATTCTGCCAGTTTCTTGATGACCCCGGGAAAATCATCGGAGAGGGGTTTGGCCAGAGTATAGAGCTGGATGCCAATATCTCTTGAAATGGCGGCCCTGTGGGAGATAAATCCTGCGTTGAGCAAGGATACCCCTGCAACTGCGGCCGTCGAATTCCGGAGAAATGTACGTCTTCTCATCCCTTCATTTGAAAACTATTTCACTTTTTTGGCTTTCATCACAAACTCTGTGTCCTGGACAATGAGTAAGCCATTGTAAGTATCCCCGTCAAATTTACCTCCCAGTTCTACTAAATTTCCCTGTGCATCAAACTCGGCTTTAAATGTACCATCCACGATGGAGGCTCCTTCAATCTCCAGATCGCCCATGGGATTGACCAGAACAACCTTAAGGACTCCTTCCACTGTGGATAGTACCATAGTACCATCAATATCTACAGGAAGTTCTTCCACCACATATTCCCAGTCGCCCATGTATTGAGCATTGGGATCTTTGGCGACTCTCATGGATGCGCAGGAGGAGAGTGCAAACATAACTGCTAAAAGCAGAGCGAAATTTTTAAGGGTAATGTTTTTCATATTTTGTTTTCTTAAGTTTATTTAATGTGTCCAATATACACAATAACTTATAGATATGTATACATATTGCAATGTTTTTTGACAGATTTTTAAGATAGGCCTGACTACATCACTGGTTTCAGAGCCAATAGATTGTTATATTGTTGGAGTCAAATATTAAAAAACTATGACAACAAAGAAAAAGTATTCCTCCGGGGCACCCTGGGAAGACATCGTTGGCTACTCCCGTGCAGTCGTGGATTAATCCCTTCTTCTTTCACTATCCTACGAGGAATCCTTAACTTGACTCATAATTTCAAAGCCCCATTACATATGACACGATTCAGCAAAAGAAAACCCGATACGGTGATGGTCAAGGACCGGAAACTGATCTGTCCTGTCTGCGACAACGACCAGTTTATTGAGACCAGAGCACAGATGAACACTGCGGTGGCCAGTCTGTTTGATGTGGACTTTGCCAACAAAACGGCCCGCTGTTTTGTATGTTCAGAATGCACCTATGTGTTCTGGTTCAGGTCTTAAGCCAACTCACATGCAAAAAACACATGAAAACTGTACTTGTTTTCACGATTATGGCCCTATGAGGGCATCGTCTTCCGGGAAGTTTCCTTTTAATCTTTCAGTTTGCTAATGCGTCTTACCTCATTGATTAGCAAGGGATAGGCAGGTGTCAGCATATTGTGCCCGTAGCCATCCATTTCGTAGAGCCTGGTATCGGGGTGGCCCACCACCTTCATCATGCGCATCATATAGGCGTTCTCCTCATACCTGCCCATCATTTCCAGTTCCCGGTCGCCGGTGATTAACAAGAGGGGTGGAGCGTCTTTCCGAACATGGAAGAGGGGAGCCAGATCGTCCACAATGGGTTGGGTTCCTTCAATTCCTCTTTCCTCCCTGACAGTAAAATGGGTGATGGTATGACCACTGAAGGGAATCAGTCCGGCGATGTCGTTGGCGTCTATATCGTGCTTCTTCAGCCACCTTTTATCCAGTCCCACCATGCTGGTGAGGTATCCCCCGGCTGAGTGGCCCGATATGAAGATCAGGTCCGGATCCCCTCCAAACTCTTCGATGTGTTTGAATACCCAGGCCACAGCTGCAGCAGCATCTTCAATGTAAACAGGCGCCTTGATTTTTGGGTACAGGCGGTAGTTCACAGCCACTACGGCCATTCTTTGTTCTTTCAGTTCCTGAGGAATAAATTTGTTCCCTCCGGTAAGTCCGCCCCCGTGAAACCAGACCACCGTGGGAAAATCTTCGATCCCTTCAGGATAATAAACATCCAGGACACAGCGCTCATGGATGTATTCATCGTTTTGATTGTCCGTCTCGGAATAATAGTGGATATTTTCCTTGGTAGTGTACTCTGTAGACTGGGCAAAGATCACCAGGCAAAAGGCTGCCAGCAGGAGGGTTAAAAGGGAACGTTTCATGGTTTTCATTTTTTATAAGCTGATAGGTATAGTCAAAGATAAAAAAGCTATTTTAGAACCCTATCCTAAGCGTGGATGAATCAGCTGGCAGAGACCTTTGTTCAGGAATTAGAAGATAGATCGGTACCCCAAAAAGCAGACTGGTGGAACCGCTACATGAAAGGCGAAATTCGCTTTGTAGGAACCGGCATCACCGAAATCAGGAAGCTTTTGCTGGAGATGAACCAGGACGAAGGTCTGGACCAATTGCCCATGAACAGGCAGGTGAGCCTGGTCAATGGACTGATGAGAAGCAAGCTGGCCGAACACAAACTGGCAGCCATTCTCTACATCCAGTTGTTCTGGCTGGGGAAGCAGAAAAACTCTTTTTTATTAAGCATCCTCTCGGACTGGTTCGACGACCGTTATATATATGACTGGAACACTACAGATTGGCTTTCGGTGAAAGTTCTTGCACCCCTGGTGGATTCGGGCGACCGCGAAGTTCTCTGGACCCTGAAGAAATGGAACCGCAATCCCTACCTCTGGAAAGCCAGAGCCTCCCTGGTTCCATTTGCAGCTTCGAAACGGTTTAGTGAGCACACGAAAGACGTAGAGAGGTTCTCAGATTTCCTGATCCGGCGGGATGAACGATTTGCCAAAACTGCTGTGGGTTGGGTCATGCGGGAATACTCAAAAATTGACGAAGACTTTGTGCTCAAATTCCTCAGCAGGCATGTGAAACATACCACCTGGGAAGTAAAACGAAATGCACTCAGATACTACCGCAAAAAACTTAGGAATCCATGAAAAACCTGTTGTTTGTTTTGATGGCCGCAGCCTTGATGCTGCTCTCATCCTGTCACCCTACCGGCACATCCACCGGGGATTTCAAGCTTCTGCCTCAGCCCAAGAGCGTTGAGATTACCGGGGACAGCGACCTGCTGCCCGGATCCCTCAGGCATTATCGACTGGCAGATGGAATCAATTTACCACTTCCTCCCGAGTATGTAGAACATTTGGAAGAGACCAATACCCTGTCTGAACCCCAGGTAGTATTCCGGATGGACAAGCATGCGGAGATGGGAGATGAAGAGTACATCCTCGAGATCCACCGCGACCAGGTGACCATTTCCGGATCCAAGCGGGCCGGACTACTTTACGGATGGATGACCCTGCAGCAGCTGATGACC
Source organism: Bacteroidia bacterium (assembly GCA_004525825.1). Taxonomy (GTDB): domain Bacteria; phylum Bacteroidota; class Bacteroidia; order Bacteroidales. The sequence goes on along the minus strand of SPBY01000023.1, from coordinate 8,958 downwards.
GATGCCGAGGATCAGGGAGTTCCCCTTCCCATGTGCACCATCAAAGATTCCCCCGAGCTGGCTTACAGGGCCATACATATCGATGTAAAGCACCACATGGAGAAGAAGGAATACTACTACCACTTGATGGATCAGCTGGCCTTCTATAAGGTCAATGCCATCATCGTCGAGGTAGAAGATAAACTGGCCTATCAACGTCAGCCCCTGGTAGGTTCCGGGGATGCCTTGAGCATGGAAGAGTGGAAGCAACTGAGCGACTATGCCATGGCCCGCAACATCGAGATCAGTCCCCTGGTACAGGGCCTGGGTCACGCCTCTTTTATTCTAAAACATGACGAATATAAGGACCTGCGCGACGACCCGGAGAGTGACTGGGCCTTCAATCCCCTGGATCCAAGAACATACGAGGTTCAGTTTGATCTGTACCTGGATGCCATGGAGGCCATGCCCGATGGTCGGTACCTGCATGTGGGAGGCGACGAAGTGCATACCACCGGCCGGGGAAGTGGTCTTTCTGAATTGGAGCTGCAACTAACCTGGTTGAGCAAAGTATGTGAGTTTGCCGAAGAGCATGGACGCACCCCTATATTTTGGGACGACATGCCCATCAAGTATGCGGGACTTTACCGTCCCATGTTCGATACCCGATACACCCGGGAAGAAATAGACAGCATGTGGGCGGAGAATGAGCACCTATTGGTGGAGTCGCTGGATCTCTTTCCCAAGAACTGTATTTATATGCGTTGGAACTACAGCGATCCCCAGTCTGAAGGCAACATCAAAGCCATGGAATGGTTCTCCGAACATGGTCTGCCTGTGATGGGTGCCACGGCCGGTCAGACCCGCTGGGAGCTGATGCCCCAGGAAGAGAGCAACATGGATAATATCCGCTCCTTTGCCATGACCTCCATTGAGAAAAAGATCGATGGATTGCTACTCACCCTTTGGGATGACGATTCGCCTCATTTTGAACTCTATATGCGCGGTATCCTGGCCTTTGCTGAATACAGCTGGTCGGGCGGCCGGAGAAGCAAGGAAGAGATCAAGGCCGCTTACCGGCAGCGGGAGTATGCCCATGCCCTGGCAGGAGAGGAGTATGGCTTTGTGGACCAGCTGGAAAAGATGGTGGGGTGGTGGAGTGCCGCTTTGCTGCAGTCCAACGTGCGTAACCGACTTCGGACCATGGATAATCCGCTGGAGGAAGGGGTGATTGATCTGCCATTTTCCGGGGAGAAAGGGAGTTGGACCGAAAAGCATGCTTCCAGGCTCGATGCGGCCACGTCTATCATAGAGGATTCGAAGGAGATCGCTGCTACAATTGCCACCATGAAAATGGAAGCAAACCGCAACCAGTACCGCCTGGAGGTTTACGAACAGGTGAACCAACTGGTCAGCTTTTCTGCCGAAGCACTGCTGGTGCTGAAAGCGTATGATACCTCCGGGGACGAGCAGGAGGCACAGGAGGCCCTGAAGGCAGTTCAGCAGTTGTCCGAAAAGTTTGTTACTCTGAAGACAGGCTTAGAGCAAGTCTATGGCCAAACCCGCGTTCTGACCAAGCCGGAAGGCTACCTGCTCGACCAGGACCATCACCGGCACCTGGCCAATCAAAGTACCAGCTTCGACTGGCAATTTGCGGCCGAGCTGGCCTTTCTGGAAAAACTTCACCAACAGATTTTGCTGTGGTAGGAGAAGTCTAGGTAGGTTGATTTGCAAGACGATATATGTAAGTATAAACCAAATGAAGAAAGCAATTCTATTCACAGCGGTATTAGTTTTTCTAACTGTTATACATGAAGTAGACAGCTTCGGACAGACTACTCAACATCATGCTGATGCTTTGAATCAGAGCGAAAGCAAAACTATTGAATTGTTTAATGGACAAAATCTGGAAGGATGGTATACATTTCTCAAAAAGCGTGGGCGAGATAATGATCCTAAGGGTGTTTTTACGGTGAATGATGGAATGATCAGAATCTCTGGTGAAGAATGGGGGTGTATTACCACACTTGCCGAATACGAAAATTTCAGGCTTGTGACGGAATTTAAATGGGGGGAACTAAGCTTTGAACCAAGATTGGACAATGCCCGGGATTGTGGGATTTTGCTTCATTCAAAGGGAGAGGATGGTGGATCAGATGGGACATGGATGCACTCCATTGAGTGCCAGATAATAGAAGGCGGGACAGGGGATTTTATTGTGGTTGGAGATGGAAGTGATCAATTTCAGATTACAAGCACCGTGGCTTTAGAAAAACAGGGAAGCTCGTTTGTTTTTCAGCAGGATGGACATCCGGAAACTATTAATAGAGAACGCATTAATTGGTTCGGACGTGATCCGGAATGGAAGGATGTGTTTGGTTTTCGAGGTGGAAATGATATTGAGCTTCCGGTTGGAGAGTGGAACACGCTGGAGTGCATTTGCGAAGATGATCAAATCACCATATTTCTTAATGGCATTTTAGTAAATAAGGCGACAAATGTCAAACCCAGCAAAGGCCGTATACAAATACAGTCAGAAAGTGCTGAAATATATTTCAGGAAAATTGAATTAATACCCTTATACCCAAATAAATAAGCCATGAAGAAATTAAGCCCAAACGCAGTGAATTTCACCCTGGTTGCTGTATGTCTTCTATTCGTTGTTGCCTGTCAGCCAAGCAAGAATTCATCGGACAAGGAGGAGTGGATATCACTTTTCAACGGAACAGACCTATCTGGTTGGGATATCAAAATTGCCGGATATGAGCTCAACGATAATTACAACGAAACTTTTGTGGTGGAGGACAGCATGATCAGAATACGGTATGACAACTATGATGAATTTAATGATGCCTTTGGACACATGTATTACAAGATGCCATTTTCCTACTATAAACTCCGTTTTGATTACAGGTTTGTGGGTGAACAGCTTAAAGGGGGTGCAAGTTGGAATGTGCGCAACAGCGGGGTGATGCTCCATTCCCAATCTGCTTCAAGCAATGAAATTGGGCAGGGTTTTCCTGTTTCAGTGGAGTTGCAGCTACTGGGTGGACTCAATAATGGTGAACGAACCACTGCCAATGTATGTACCCCTGGAACTGCTGTGGAGCTGGGAGATACCGTTAACTATAATCATTGTATCAACTCCGGCTCTCTCACCTACGATGGCGACCAATGGGTGCATGTAGAGGCTGTGGTCATGGGCGGAGAATATATGAGTTTTATCGTAGAAGGAGATACGGTGCTTAGTTTTCAGCGTCCTCAGATTGGTGGTGGATTCATCAGTGCGCAGAATCAGGGAATGGATTGGGATGCTTTTGGCATTATTCGTGATAAGGAGCAATGGATAAAGAAATCAGGAACCATATTGACTGAGGGCTATATTGCATTGCAAGCCGAAAGTCATCCCGTTGATTTTAAGAATATCGAACTTCTGAACCTTAGTGGCTGCATGGATCAAAAAGCCAGAAATTATAAGACCTACTATGTAAAGAATGATCCGGAAAAATGCGATTATTGAAGGTGAGATTTCAATAAGTACCATGAAAAATATTACAATTCTTTTGCTTCTTACACTTTGGCCTGCGTTTGCCTTGGCACAAGAAAAAGAACACCTCTTAACCCTGCACGAAGGTGAAATGCTGGATACAGATAACACCACCGTCCAGCCTACCTCCAGTGGTGCAGACTATGTGATCACCACGCAATACGATTACGATGGAAAATACTACCGTTATACCCGGTCTGTCAAAGGGGAATCAGTTGGTGTCGATATCCGTTTGGGAGAATTCATCACTACCGGTAAAGAAGACGGGAAAGAATATTTCCGAATTAATGCGACAGGGAAAAAATATGGCCCCTATGAGTCAGTTAGTCCCCGATATGACGAAAAGAAACAGCTCCTCTATGGTTATTCCTATGAAGAAGATGGAAATAATTATTTCGTAGACCAGGTAAACAACAAATCATACGGACCTTTAGATCAGGGTGGACTGTGGCACATTGATGAAAAAAACCTCGTTTACAGTTACGCAGAAACAGATAATGAAACAGGTAAGCTAGAGAGTTTCCTTATAGAAAATGGAGAGAAGTCAGGACCATACGAACAGGTAAGTTACCGGATGCCGGGTACGGCTGCCACTCCCCCTCTAATTGTCTACATGGAAAATGGGAAATACTACGTCAAGTTGCAACAATACAAAGGGATCGCTTTCGGTGCCTATCCAATCGCTAGCGAGATAAGAAACGGCTGGGTAATCGAGGGTGCAGCCGAGCGATCAGACAAGGTGAAATGGATCTACCTGCCCGATGGTCAGAAACTGGAATCTTCCCAAACAGTAAAACATCTGGTCAACTATCAGGGAAATGTAATGAAAGCCGAACACGTTGCTGGAGGCGGATCAGATGCAGCCTATAAGGTTTCATTCAAAGGCAAAGAGATCGGAACATATGCAATTAAAAAAAGCAACCGGTCTGATTTGTCTAACTCCGACTTTTTTGATCATTTCTTGATTAGGGTAGAGGTAAGCAATAATTGGCCGCTAGCGTATAGGGATGAAAATTACCTGTTCAGTGAGTCCAGAGGATTAATAGGGCCACTGACTCAGGATGAGATCAGAATGACCTATTTTTTTCCTGGTGGATATGCCACCATTAAGGCCGATTCTACACTGCAAATGAATGGTAAGAATATTTTGGAAGATGTGATCATGACGGATTATCGGGACTATCCGGAAAACTGGTGGGCGTTTCAACAAAGAGGTGACTATGTTTATCCCTACAGAAACGGAAAGGAAATTCCTCTGACAGAGTTGCCTGAGCAGTATCGCTATTACAATACTGAAGACAAACCTTTAGTTAAGGTGAAACGCGGAGACGAATATTTCATCCGTGTAAAAGGATTGGACAAGCTATTGGGTCCAATAGATAAATATGACGCATTTACCGTATCGGGTGATGGTAAACACTATGCTGTTGTACGCGGTATTGATGACTTTGTTGCCGTTGATGGTAAGGTGGTTACAAAGGGCTTCAACATAGTCTATAACGAAAAACTGAATGCTTTCCATTGGTTTGACCAGGAGGGTCAAAAGATCTACCTGTACACTTATAAACTGTAAAATAGGCTACTTGAATCGTGATAGAAGTTGACGTAAAGCTAACAAAGACTAAATTTTCAAATATGAAAAGTAAACTTACAGCCCTTTCCTTACTGGTATTTTTATTGATTGGAAATGTGGCGGTTGGACAAGGCCATCTTACCTTATCAGAAGCTGATTACCAACATGCAGCATCCATGCTGGGCGGCAATTTCAGTAAATTCATTGACCATGAGATCCGGCCACAATGGTTGCCAGACGGCAGGCTTTGGTACCAGTCTAAGTCTGAAAATTCTGTAGAATATAAGCTATTCAATCCAGTCGATGGAAAAATGATCACAGCAGATTCCAGGAAGGAGTTGTTTGAAAAAGTATCCGCTAAAGAATCAGCCAATAGAAGATCACGTATTGAGGTATTGTCACCGGATGGCAAGTACGTGGCCTTTATTCGAGATTGGAATTTATGGATTAAGGAAGTATCCACGGGTACGGAAAAAGCACTCACCACTGATGGCATCGAAAATTTTGGCTATGCGACTGATAATGCCGGGTGGAAACATAGCGACAGACCCATCCTCAGCTGGTCGCCCGATTCAAAAAAGATCGCAACCTTTCAACAGGATCAAAGACATGTAAGCAATATGTACCTGGTCAAAACACAGGTAGGCGCTCCCGAACTTATGGAATGGAAGTATCCCCTTCCCGGCGATCAGGATATCATTCGTATCTACAGGGTAATAATTGATATCAGCGGAGACTCAGAAATAGTCAGGTTGAAACTGGATGCTGATGCCAGAAGAGGAACCCTGTGCGATGACATAAGCTGCGAGGGAGGCTTTGATGATGTTGCCTGGAGCGAAGACAGCAAAAAGCTCGTATTTGTTTCCACCAGCCGCGACCATAAACAGGAAAATGTGAGAATAGCCGATTGCGAAACCGGTGAAGTGAAAGAGATTTTTGAAGAGACTGTCGCCACGCAATTTGAATCTGGTCAAGAAACCATCAATTGGAAGTATCTATCCAAAACCAACGAGATTATCTGGTATTCGGAGAGAAGTGATTGGGGACATCTCTATTTATATGATGCCAAAACAGGCACATTAAAACATCAAATCACCTCCGGTGACTATGTGGTCAGGGAGGTAAGGAAAGTGGATCAGAAGAACCGCGTAATCTATTTTGTGGGTAGCGGAAAGGAAGCGAATCAAAATCCCTATTACCGCCATCTATATCGTGTGGATTTCAGTGGAGAAAATTTAACGCTCTTAACACCTGCGGAAGGTGATCACAGTGTTCAGTTCTCTCCGGATGGAAACTATTTTATTGATTCCTATTCACAAACCGACGTCCCGCCGGTGCACGAAGTGAGAAATACAAAGGGGGATCTGATTGCCCTCCTGGAAAAGACAGATATTTCACGTCTTATGGCAAGCGGGTGGAAACCACCCACGCCTTTTACGGTCAGATCAGCAGATGATCGCTGGGATTTGTATGGCCTTATGTATACACCTACAAAATCAGTAGAAGGAGTAAAGTATCCTGTGGTTGTTAACATCTATCCGGGACCGCAAGGGGGTAGTGTGGGTTCATGGAGTTTTGGAACTGGGAGGAGCGATAACCAGGCGCTGGCCGAGTTGGGATTTGTAGTGGTAGCATTAGAAGGATCTTGCAATCCAAATAGATCCAAATCATTTCATGATGCCTGCTATGGCAATATGGGAGATAATACCTTGCCAGACCAGGTTTCTGGCTTAAAGCAATTGAAGGAAAGGTACGACTTTCTGGATTTGGAGAAGGTGGGAATCTGGGGGCACTCCGGAGGCGGATTTGCCACAGCTGCTGCCATGTTTAAGTATCCTGATTTCTTTAAAGTTGGGATTTCTGAATCTGGCAATCATGACAACCGAAATTATGAAGACGACTGGGGTGAAAGATACATTGGCTTAGAAATCAAAGACGAAAATGGAGTATCCAACTATGAGCATCAGGCTAATCAGGTTTTTGCTAAAGATCTAAAAGGTAAACTCTTGATCATACATGGTGGTATGGATGATAATGTCCCTCCATATAATTCCTATTTGTTGGTCGATGCCTTGATAAAAGCAAATAAAGATTTTGATTTCTTAATGCTCCCCAATGCCCGCCATGGGTATGGCAGAGACTCCTACTACATCATGCGAAGGCGCTGGGATTACTTTGTGCGTAATTTATTACAGGCAATTCCACCCAAAGAATATATTATCAAGATCGAAGAAGACCCAAGGAATTAATAAAATTACTGCGCCTGAGTCTTATTTCAGTTCCAGTTCCTGTGCTTCGGAGCTGATTTCTCCCCGGATTGCTTTGAAGGTGGTGATCATCTCTTTTTTTATGCTAATTGGGTTGCGGATTATGCTGACGATAAACAGTATACATTGATTTTCATCTCTTCTTGTTCAGGGTTGCTTTCTACTTCTTGCTGAGGACTGCATCCGGTGAATATACCCAGGACCACAAGGCCGCAGGTGAGGAATGATTTCATGAGATTTTGATTTCAATTCAGATTAGTTCTTGGATCTTTATTAATTCCTGTGAAAAGAAGGCTGCCATTTGGTACTTATTTACCTTTTCAGCAGGGGAAAGGTGGGAGGAAATATTGTCTTCTGCAATATCTTTGGTATACACCAGTGTTTCTGTATAGGTAATAGGGGAAAGATTAGGATTTACTTCCCTGGTGAAATTTATTAGCTCCAGAAGTGGGAAATGATACCGTGAAAGATAATAGAGATCATAGTAATCCCGGATGGTATTTCTCTGGGCAATGGCGGAAAACTTCAGCGCAGCAATGGCCTTGGCCTCTGCAATAATCACATTATTGTCCCTGAATGAATAAGTGCGAACCTTGAATGGCAGGGCTATAGCACCTGTGGAGAAAAAGGTGAGCTTGACTTCATCAATCGAAAAGTCAATTTGCCAGTTGTGGTCCTGGCGGATGATGCGGAACAAAGGGAACAGCTTTTTAATATTGCGCTTTATCTGATTGATATTCAGTTCATCTCCGTCAAACACAAAATCAAGATCTTCAGATAATCTGTGCTTGATTTGCATGGACAGGGCCGTTCCTCCCACCAGGGTGAAATTCGAAATAAAGGAGCTAGTTCCCAGATGCTGGAAGATCTTCCTGGTTTTTTCCGGCAAAAAATCCATATTAAGTAACTCTGCCATTTATTTCGCCAGGATTACCTTCTGCATAAAATTAATGTGCTTATCATACTTCTCGCAGTTCTTCCAGCCATCTATTACTTCAACAATCTTTGATTTCCCGATTTTCTTTACCAGAAGTATCTTATCACTCACTTCTCCGTAGGTGATTACTTGCTTAATGACCACTTCAGGTTCAAGGTCTGCCTGCTTGTCATAAGACCAGAAGATATGGGGTGAAAAGTCCTTGATTTTCATACTACTAAGATAGTGAAAAAGCTGTTTTTAAGCAAAATTGAGCGTCTACAGTTTGTACCGGAGCTTCAAGGATTTTCCCCGGAACACCAATCCCGCGCAGGCTGTGAGCACAGCCACAGTCACCAGGATTATGGCAAGCCGTGTCCAATCGTCTCCTATGGATTTACGGATCTCAATGTAATCCAACATGGCACGGATCCATTCCGCTGCCCCCAGCAGCAACAATACCTGGATGCTTCGGGCCACCCAGGCCTTCCTGATAAGTAACAAAAAAGGGATCAACAAGGCAAGGATTACCAGGGGAAAGATATTTGCCCTGGAAAAGTGGGCAGCCAGCAATCCAAAGGACAATAGTACAGGAAGCAGTCTAACCAGGTTCATTGTGCATAGTTTTGAATTCAAATCATTTCCTGGATGATTTGGAATGGATGGTTTTTAAAAT
>SPBY01000239.1 GCA_004525825.1 Bacteroidia bacterium | reverse complement strand
CCATGCAGAACAATCCAGTCGATAAGAAAGGCCAGAAGGATGCCCAGGGTAATGGAAAGCTGATAGATGGAAACAATCTTGCCTCTGCTCTCCGGCAATGTCAGTTCAGAGATATAGATCGGAGCCACCACTGAGGTGATACCCACTCCAATACCTCCTATGACCCGGGCAATTACCAGCATATTGAAAGCTGTATCCATGTCAGATGTGATCCACAGGGGAGTATTCAGATTCCCCTGGAACTGGGGAGTAAGCATAGATCCCATGGCCGAAACAGACAATAACAATGCTGCCAGGATCAGAGCCCTCTTTCTCCCAAAGCGGTCAGTGATCGCCCCGGAAATAATACATCCCAGGATGGTCCCCAGGAGCGCTGACGAAACCACCCATCCCAGCATGGCAGAGTTAAGAATGAAATGAGCCTGCAGGAAGGAATTGCACCCGGAAATTATAGCAGTATCATATCCGAACAGGAACCCGCCAAGGGATACGATAAAACTCAGAGCAATCACATAGAGAGAGGACTTCTTACTATTCATTTTATCTTTTGAATGGATTAGTACATACCATATTGCTCAACAAGTTCACCCACTCTTCTTACTCTTTCCTCCAATCCGTCGGGCGGAACCTGGTCAGCCACGCCAAGAACATAGCGGGGCTCCTTCACCATGATCTCAATAATCCTTTTAACATGCCTTTCAAACTCCTCTTCACTCACGTTGGTTGTGAAATAGGCGCCCGGTATTCCACCCCATAATATGCTATTGGAATCGCCCACCTTATCTGCCAGTTCCTCCCATTTCAAATCACCTACAGGATGCGGAGTTAAGGCCTCAAGTGCGGTGAATCCAACCGATGCTTCCTGTTTTAATAGTCCTGCCAGTGTCCCATCGATATGTATGTATGAGTACTTGCCTGCTTCACTGATCTTTGTGGTCCATTCCTCCTGGTATGCGCGCATATAGAGTTCAAAAAACTCGGGACCCACCATCTCCGAGGAGAGGTTTTCGGGGATCATTAGTACCTCGGCCGGACTTTCAACAGCTATTTGCGCTGCCTGGTCGAAGGCCTTTTTCATCACCTCCAGCAACTCCTGGAACTCGTCAGGTAAAGTCAGAGCAATCATTGTGACTGACATGATACCTGCCTCCAGCGCCAGCAGATGCATGAAAGGGCTCTTGGGAAGATAACAAAGAACCACACCCTGGTCACCTACCTGCTGTCTCCTCTTATATGCAAAGTCGTAATCGGGTTCAAAGCGGGTGCTTTCATAGATATGTTTCAGGATGGGCAGATCTTCTGCACTTTTCATAAAATGTTCCACAGGTCCTTCCGTATAGGAAGCAGGCATATACTCCCAGCATTCCCTGACCGATCCCAGGTCGGTTTTGATCTCCTTATAGCGTTTGCGGCCTTCATTCCATTCCACCACCTCACACCCTTCAATGAAAGGTTTGAATGGAAAATATCCCTGCAGGTAATAACCTACATTCAGATCGGCATGCCATTGGATGTATTCGTCCGATTGGATAAAATCTTTGGGTTTTAGCCCCCTTTTTATCAGTGAATTGGCCCAGTAATCAAGGTCACCATACCAGGGAAGGTAGTCGGGTTGCTTTCCCTTCAGAATATTAAGTAATCGCTCCCGGTGTGTCATGGAAAGATTCCTAAGTTCAATAAACTTAACCAAAATATACAGTTTGCCCGCAATGAGTTCAGAAAACTTCTTTAAAAACCTTAAGATGGAATTGTCACTAGTTTGTACATTTAATACTTGAAATTTCTCAATTGACTTACCAGTAAATGAAAAGAGATGAGTTTGAAATCAGAACTGTCAAATTACCAGGAAATCTTTACGAATGAATTGCACGATAATATTCTTTCTTATTGGATGAAATATGGCGTGGAAAAAGATGGCTTAGGATTCTATGGCGCAGTGGATCTAAATAACGAACCTGTATTATCGGCTAACAAAACAAGTGTTTTAAATGCACGTATTCTGTGGACTTTTGCTGCAGCCGCTGAAAAATACCCCGGGAAAGGTTATGACGAAATTGCTCATAAAGCTTTTCGGGTAGTAAGCGAAGACTTTGCTGACCAGGAGCATGGTGGATTTTACATGGAGCTTAATTCTGACAATCAAGTTGCCAACGACATTAAACATACATATGCTCAGGCTTTTGTCATTTATTCGCTTAGTAAATATTACGAGTTCAATCCTATAACAGAGGTAATGGACAAGGTTCAGGATTTCTTTTATTTCCTGGACAAAAAAACCAAGGATCCTGAACATAAGGGTTACTATGAATCTTTTACCCGCAACTGGAATATTTACGAAGAAAACCGCATGGCCGATAATAATGAGCCAAAGTCGATGAATACGCACCTGCACCTTCTGGAGGCCTATGCAGCGGTGTATAAAATCTGGAAAGACGATTTGGTAAAACAGCGCTTAAGCGAACTGTTGGGTATTTTTATTAATAATATTATTCGGGAGGACGGGCATTTGGGGATATTCTTTACTGAAGAGTTTACTGAAACAGATAGTTCAAAAGCTATATGTTCGTTTGGCCACGATATTGAAGCCTCCTGGTTGATTTGGGAAGCAGCAGAAATACTCGGAGATACATCGATAATTGCAGAAATAAAGCCACTTATTTTGAAAATGGCTGATGCGGTTTTAAGGGTGGGTGTGGATAAAGACGGAGGTTTATTCCTGGAATCAACCCGCTATGGCAGCCATGTTAGAACCAATAAACATTGGTGGCTTCAGGCTGAGAATCTGGTAGGATTTATGAATTCTTTCCAACTCACCGGTGATCCGCTTTACTGGGATACCGTTAAGTTAAGCTGGGATTTTATTGATAAACATGTGATTGACCATGAGGGAGGCGAATGGTTCACAAAAGTTAACCGGCTTGGAAAGCCTTATTTGATTGAACCTGAGAACGATCCTTCGCCCTATTACCGAAACAATTGGAAAATTGATCCCTGGAAATGTCCATACCACAATGGCAGGGCGATGATTGAATTGACCCATCGTATATCCAGGCTTTTAGACATCAAACAGGAGTCCTGATAGGACTCAACTACTTTCTCCATCTTTCAGCCGGAATTCTTATGTTTGTATTCTTAAAAAAAAGGAACTCATGAAAAGACTATGGCTCGTTGTATTGTGTGTTGTATTTGTTTCAGTGTCAAATGCCCAGATTTATCAATTCCGTGGACCCAACAGGGATGGGAAGTTCCCGGAAAACAATCTCCTGAAAGAGTGGCCGGAAGGCGGCCCGGAATTGCTGCTGGAATTTGAAGGCATCGGAGAAGGGTATTCATCCGTCGTCTCAAACGGAAAATACATCTACGCCTCGGGAAAGATAGGAGACATGGACCATTTAACGTGTATCGACTTTGAAGGCCACAAGAAATGGCAAGTTGCCTATGGACGGTCATGGGATCAGTCCTATCCCAATACCCGAAGCACCCCCACCATTGAGGAGGACCGGATTTACATCATCAGCGGGGTCGGGGAATTGGTCTGTCTGAATGCCCAAACAGGGGATATCAACTGGAAGATCAATGTGGACAAAGACTACCAGGCCGATTGGCATGACTGGGGTGTGGCCGAATCCCCGCTGATTGTCCATAACAAGGTCATCTGTTCCCCTGTTGGTGCTCTGACGACCTTTGTGGCTTTTGATAAAATGACCGGAGAAGAAATCTGGAAAACGCCGGGCACCGATGGACAGCGTTCTTATGTATCGCCCATCCTCAGCACCTTCAACGGCAAAGAGTATATATTAGGAGCATCAGCCAGCGACTTGTTCATTTTAGATCCGCAGACTGGTAAAATCCTTACTTCCTACAAATATTTCGACTCCTCCGTGTGGGAATGGCAGCCCAAGGGCATGATCTGGGCCAATTCCCCGATAGTAAAGGGCAACATGATCTTTTTATCCATCGGATACAACTATCCGGCAAAAATGCTCAAAGTCAATGACGAAGTAACATCCATTGAAGAGGTCTATACCAATACGCTCCTGGACAATCACCACCATGGGCTCATCGAATTGGATGGCTACCTGTATGGATCCTACTGGATAAGTAACGGCTCCGGAGCCTGGGCCTGCCTGGACTGGAATACGGGCCAAGTCATGTACGATGAGTCATGGACCTCAAAAGGGGAAATGGTGTATGCCGATGGCATGCAGTATGTGTATGAGGAGAAAAGAGGGAATGTGGGTCTTGTGAAACCCGATCCATCCGGTTTCAAGGTCATCAGTTCGTTCCAGATCAAAAAAGGGAATGGCCCCCACTGGTCACATCCTTATCTTTTTGATGGAAAAATGTTCCTGAGGCACGGGAATGTTCTGATGGTTTATTCCCTGCGAAATCCTTAGTTCTTCACGAACCGTACTAAGCCTGATCCTTAGCGTGTTCGAGCGCCGATGGAGACTGGCACCCAACAATTGCTGGGGCTTCGTGAATAAGTTCATCGTTCTCAATGGCCGCAACCATGAAAAGGGCGAAGTCCACTCGACGCGTAAGGTTACTCTTCAGAATTGGATCTCCCACATGCCTGCTCCACACTGGTAAGCCCTGACTCTCGCCTTCTTCAAGGTCGCTCCCACGCACCACCGTCCACAGTAAGTCACTTTCAAATATCCGTCTACAGGCTTCAACCTGGTCGTTTATTTCCAGCAAGCGGAAAAACCTCCCCAGACCCTCAAAAATCTTCTCAAAAGTTTTTAGTTTCCAGGAATAAACATCCTTATTATCCCGGCTTATGTGCCAACCGCAAGAGAAAATCAAACGTGTTCCCGGCTCCGCAAAGTCCATTACTGCTTGTGCAGTGCCAGATGAATATTGTTGAACGCCCCAGGGCACTAAAACCGTAAGCACTCCCTTGCACCCTGCAACGGCCTGGCTGATAATCTCTCTATCATTTGTTGCTCCGGGAAAGATCGTGATGCGGTCTTTGAACCTGTCAAGCTTATCGATGCTTTTGCTCCGGCAGACACCAACAACCTCATAGCCTCGATCTAAACAGTGTTGGACCATATATTGTCCAAGCTTTCCGGATGCTCCCACTATGCACACTTTCATCTGGTTTCTTTTTAATTCTTAGCTATAGCATATAACGGTTGAACTAACCGGCGCCCGCACCAGTGTTGCTTTTACCCACAGGCGATCCAGGCGTCCGGTTTAATGAATTGTTCTACGTCCTATATTTCATTTTGCATATTATGGCTATACCTTTACCGCATGGGTGTTTCTTATCGCAGGCTCTTATGCTTAACGGTTAAGTTAATACCCGAATATTTCTTCAAGACTTAGCAGCTTTACTTCACCCATATTATTCAAAACATTTTCATCAATTTCATTCAGGTTGCCAACGATGAGATGGGCATATGGTCTGCCTTTGACGTAAGTATTAAAGAATGTTCTGAGGTCTTCCATTGAAACCGTATCCATCATTTCATAGAGATCCTTCCGGATATCATAATCGATACCCAGATCATGGTAATTCAGCCGCCTGAAGTAAAGGTCCTCTCCTTTAATGCGTTCAGTGGCAATGCTGTTACGGATTGCCCGACGTGAAATATCCAGGAAGCTCTGGTT
>SPBY01000524.1 GCA_004525825.1 Bacteroidia bacterium | reverse complement strand
TTACCGATATTTACCTCACCGGACCTGCATCACATGTGTACGATGGGTCCATTCATGCGGGAGACTGATCCCAGGTTTTGAATCTTACTGGCAAATTCGAGTATCTTCTGAAAATCGATGTCGGGCTCTTTTTGCAATCTGGCCGCTTTGCGGGTCATTATTTTCTGCAGGAGGTTCATCTTCTTGATGTTCAGCTCACCTCCAAAGAATCCACTGGCCAGGGCATGCTTAATAAGTTCATCGGGGAAGGCCTGGTTAATGAGTGCATGCTCATCTACATCAGGATCCATGCAGCAAACAAACAGGCCCACTTGCTTCTGAAGCAAGATCTCAAGACTGGTTTCACAAAACTTATACACAGCACGCTGTATCATACCCTCATGAATGGATCCGCCCACAATGATGGTATCGTATTGCTGCAGGTTGTACTTGCGTCGACGGGAAATACGTACCATATCTACGTCATCCAGCAGATCGTCCTTCAGTTTTGAGGCGCATTGTTCGGTACAACCAAGCGTGGTTGAGTATGCAATGAGGGTTTTCATCAGCTAGTTCAGATCTGAATGGCTTAAAAATACATTATTTGTTAATAAAACCTCCCTGTTCCTGTTCTATTTTTTTTTCTTAAATTTACCTTTGACATAACAATTTGACGAACATTTACGTATTAGAGACTAAAACACGACTAATGTCAAATAAACCAGCCGAAGTCAGGAGATTGCCGCTTATGAACCAGGGCGCAATGAAAAAAAGAGCACAGAAGAAGTATTCTCTTCCGGTGATTGGTCATTTTGCGGACCGGAGCGTGGAATTCAAAAGCATTCTGGAAGCGGAGCAGGTCACCGGCATCAGTTACGTACTTATATTCGAAGCCTGTATTGGCAAGATATTCAAAGCCAAGAATGTGCACTGGGAATTTAAAAAAGGGAACCACTACATCAAGTACAAGGCATTTTACATCAATGCACAGGTGAACTACACCCGGGTGGGTGGATTTAATGGATAAACTTAGTCTGTAAAGTCGAACCGAGGCGAAGCTGAGCTCGGTGAGGCCGAAGGCTGAGCCAAAATCGAAAGTAAAAAGATATTAGAATGGGGAGCTGATTAAGCTCCCTTTTTTTATGCCTTGCACTGATCTATTTCATAACTTGCCTTTGTAAACCCCAAAAAATCAAGCTCATGAAAAAGTTTATCGCATTGGCATGCATGCTGACGCTTACAGTGCTGTTCGTGCTGGAATCGGCGGCACAGGACAAGAACGAACTTCTCTGGCTGGTGGGTGAAGAGCAAGTCAAGCCGGAAATGATCGATCAGTATTATGAAGTCAGCAAAGAACTGATGGAACTCTGTAAGGCGGAGAAATTCCCCTACGCCTATAACGTATGGAATCCTCAACCCTTTAATTTTGCCTTATGGTATCCCATCGAAGAGATGAATGACATTACCAGGATTGAAGAAGCCTGGGATGCTATCATTGAGAAATTTGGAGAAGAGAAATTTACGCGATTTCATGAATGTATTGAATCACAGATAAATAAGGTGATGGTGACTCAATTGAATCTCAGTTATGAGCCGGATTCTCCCAGGCTAAGCGAAGAGGAAATAGGCTATAGCTACATGCAGGAAATCTACGTAAAGAAAGGTTCCGAAAAGGCAGTGGAGAATCTGTTTACTAAGGCAATTGCCATCATGAAAGAGAAGGGCTTGGAGAATGCCACTTACATTGGCAAAGGAATGATTGGTTACAAACAGCCTGTTTATTTTGCCTGGTCCTACGGCAAGGATCGCATAGACTTTTTGGAGCAGCAAAAAAAAGATGGTGAAATACTTGCTGAAGAGTTTAAGCAACTAAATTCTGAACTAATAAAACATATAAAAGACATTAACAATACGGATGATTGGTGGGTCAGGGAGCTTTCCTATAAACTAGAAAAATAGTCAAAAAAGAAACCGGGAAATCATCTGAATTCCCGGTTTCTAAATATACAATGCTCGTTTATGGGAGTGTGATGGCACCCCGTACGCCTACACCGAATAGGTGGAAGAGCTGGTATCACCCCCGCGTCCCGTCCAGTTGGTGTGGAAGAATTCACCCCTGGGTTTATCAATTCTTTCGTAGGTATGGGCCCCAAAGTAGTCGCGCTGTGCCTGCAACATGTTGGCCGGCAAACGCGCTGAACGGTAGCCATCGAAGTAGTTGAGTGCGGTGGTGAATGCCGGCACCGGAATTCCATTGACCAGGGCTGTGGCCACCACCTTTCTCCAGCCGTCCTGGGCAGCTTCCACTTTCTCCTTGAAGAAAGGATCCAGTAGAAGGTTGGCCAGTTCCGGGTTATTATCAAATGCTACCTTAATCTTTCCCAGGAACGCAGAACGGATGATGCACCCCCCTCTCCACAGGAGGGCAATTCCCCCGTAGTTCAGCTCCCATCCATATTCTTTGGCAGCCTCCCGCATGAGGGTGTAACCCTGGGCATAGGAAACAAGTTTGGAGGCATAGAGCGCTTTCTTGATGTCCTCAACGAACACCTTCCTGTCGCCCGCGAAGTGAGGTACCGGACCCGTAATAACTTTGGATGCTTCCACCCTCTCCTCTTTCAGGGCTGAAAGGCAGCGGGCAAAGCCAGATTCTCCAATCAGGGTCAGAGGAATCCCCAGGTTCAGGGCTTCGATCCCGGTCCATTTCCCGGTTCCTTTCTGTCCGGCCGCATCCAGAATCTTCTCCACCAGGGGTTCTCCGTCTTCGTCCCGGTAGGCCAGGATGTCCCTGGTAATCTCGATCAGGTAGCTGTCCAGCTCCCCTTTGTTCCACTCTTTAAAGACCTGGTGCATTTCGTCGGCGTTCATTCCAAGGAGGTTAAGCATCAGGTTGTAGGCCTCGCTGATCAGTTGCATGTCACCATATTCAATTCCGTTATGCACCATCTTTACAAAATGGCCGGCCCCGTCATTTCCTACCCAGTCGCAGCAGGGAGTACCGTCTTCCACCTTGGCCGATATAGCCTGGAAGATCTTCTTCACATGGGGCCATGCTGCCGCGGAGCCACCCGGCA
>SPBY01000068.1 GCA_004525825.1 Bacteroidia bacterium | reverse complement strand
TTACCTTGCCCTTCATGATCCTCCGGGCGGGCTCCATGCTTCTAAAAAGATGCCGGAACTTCAATCCGCTTCCTATGAGCATGGACAGTACAACAGCCAGGTTCACCTTGATCAGTTATACC
Organism: Bacteroidia bacterium; assembly: GCA_004525825.1. Taxonomy (GTDB): domain Bacteria; phylum Bacteroidota; class Bacteroidia; order Bacteroidales. Next base: position 10,135 of record SPBY01000068.1, on the reverse strand, counting down.
AGTATGCTCATTGCCTGCCTCCTTTCAGGTCTTCTATTTTTTGATCTATCAACATTTTGATCTCCTCCAGTTCTCCCAGGTCAAGGGCTTCATCACCGGTGAAAAATGATGCAAAGCTGACCACCGATCCGTCAAAATGCATGTTGATGATCGATTTAACATGCTTTTGGAAGTAGGCTTTCCGGGAGGTTTTCGGAAAGTATTCATGGACCTTGCCATAGGTATTGAAACCTACGTATCCCTTTTTGACCAGAACCCTGATCACCGTTGAAATGGTGGTATAAGCAGGTCTCGGTTCCGGGAATGCTTCTACAATGTCCTTCAGGAAGCTCTTTTCCAGTTCCCAGAGATAATGCATTACCTGTACTTCAGCCTTTGTCAGTTCGTTCATGGAACAAACATATAACTATTTTTATAGTAATACAACTATTTTTATAATTATTCGGGAAAGAGATCGAAAAATGTGGGGACAAAGCGGGAAGCAAGGCTGTTTGAAGAATTCATCAGTAAGGCCACACCCACATCTTCGGAAGGACAAAAGGCAATCTCGGCCCTGTACCCCCTAATATAACCTCCATGATAGACAATCTCTCTTCCCTGGTAATAATAGATCCTCCACCCCAGGCTGTAGTGACGTTCACGAAAAGGCTTCCAGTAGCGGGTGTATCTCCACTTCAGGGGTGTGTAGATCAAAGGAGTAGTAATGGAATCCAGCACTGCGTCGGGCATCCACTGGGATTTATATCCCAGGAGACCCAGCAGCCACTGTCCCATATCAGAAATGCTTGCATTTACACCAGCGGCCGGCAGTACATTGTAATACCCCTCACGAGGGTCCAGGGGAACATACCCCGATCCAGAACTCACATGGGGATAGGCCATGTTGGGATTTTTTTCCAGATCCACTGGACCGGCTGAAGCATCCTCCATGCCCAGTGGCCTGAATATCTTCTCCTGCAGAAGCACCTGGTAGGGAACACCCGTGGTCCTTCTGGCAATGGGATCGATCATGCTGAACATGACATTCTGGTATCCATACAACTCTCCCGGAGGGGCCGAGATATCCACTTCATCCAGGCGGTCAATAATGGTATAGAGATCTTGCCCCGCTTCCACCAGGTTATCAAATGCATAAGGTACCAAACCGGAAGTATGACTCAAAAGGTGGCGGATGGTCAGGTCCGCCGTGCTCAGGGAATCCTTCAGGGTGAACCCGGGATAACGATCCACCACCCTGTCACTCAAAGAAAAAACTCCATCCTGTTCAAGCAGGCTGGCCAGAACTCCGGCAAATCCTTTAGAAACCGATGCAAGCCTGAATAGGGTATGCTCATCCACCTGCTGATGGTCTTCCCGGTTCCTCTCTCCGTAAGTGCCGGTATAAACTACCTCCCCCTTATGCACAATGGTATAGGCCGCACCCACTGTGTGAGTGCTGTCCAGTTCACTGTTTAAAAAATGGATAAATTCCCTGAATGAGTCTTCCGAAGGGAGGGGTTTACCTTCAAAAACAGGCTCCGGGACTTCCACTTCCGGTAATACCGGCATGGGTAAAGTTCCCCGTGTAATATAAATGGTACCCGCAGAAAGTACCACCATCATTGATAAAAATGAAAATAACCTAACCCACCGACTGCCCATAACACAAGCTCCTCAAATTCTGTATTCAATTCAAGGAAACAAATGTATAACTATAATTATAATTATAAAGCCCCGACCGAAAAAAAATTCAACCAAGCCTACCCCTTGGTAGCATCAAATACCTTGGTGGCTGTAGCAATAATGCTGGAAATATCGGTCAGGTTGGATGGCATAATCAAAGTATTGGATTCTTTGGCCAATTTGCCGAACTCCGTCAAGTACTGTTCGGCGATTCTGAGATTGACCGCATCTTTCCCCCCCTTTTCATTGATGGCCAGGGCGATGGCCCTGATTCCATTGGCTGTGGCCTTAGCCACCTGTTCAATTTCAGAAGAGCGGCCCATAGCCTCATTGATCCGTTTCTGCATCTCCCCTTCCGATACCTTGATGGCTTGTTGTTTCGAGCCTTCGGCCACATTGATCTTGGCCTGCTTTTCTCCTTCCGATTCGGCAATTACAGCACGCTTTTCCCTCTCAGCACGCATCTGTTTTTCCATGGCATCCTTGATGCTCTGGGGAGGAATGATGTTTTTCACCTCGTAGCGGGTTACCTTCACCCCCCATGGGTCACTGGCCTTATCCACAGCAGAGACAATGCTGTTGTTGATAGTCTCCCTCTCTTCAAAAGTTCTGTCCAGCTCCAGTTTCCCAATGATGCTGCGCATGGTGGTCTGCGCGATCTGGATGGAGGCAAACTGATAATTATCGATCCCGTAGGATGCTTTGCTGGCATCAATTACCTGGAGATAAAGGATCCCGTCGACTTCCACCGAGATATTATCTCTGGTGATACAAATCTGGGAAGCCACGTCAATGGCCTGCTCCTTCAGGGTGTGGCGGTACCTTACCTTGTCGATGAAAGGAATAATTACATTGAAACCTGCCACCAGGGTTGCCCGGTACTTGCCCAGCCTTTCCACGATATAGGCCCTGCGTTGTGGAACCACTTTGATAGAGGATAAAAACAGAATGAATGCCAGCAAAATCAATCCGGCATATACGAGGGTTAAGGCGTTTACATCCATGTTAGTTAGTTAAAATGACTTTTGACTTTAAACTTTTGATTTTCTACTATTTAAGAGGGTTTGACGTTGAAAATGAGGGTCTCTTTGCTCAGGATGGTGACCCATTCCCCCTTTTTCACTGGTTCATCACAACGGGCAGTCCAGCGGGTTCCCTTGAATTCCACCTTGCCGCCTCCGTCTTTAAAATCCTCAACGGCTAAGGCCTTTTTTCCAATGAATTCTTCCAGCTGGTCCTCGATCTCTTTGTCCGACTTGCTAAAAAAGCGTCTTCTAAGGTACCTTCTCAGCAGCACCAGTCCGAGCAGGGAGGCGAACAGGAATATGAATATCTGCCAGTTCAGGCTAATATCAATGATGGCGCATACAAGTGCCGTTACCCAGGCTCCTGCACCAAAGAAGAGAATCACAAGCCCGGGAAGGGCCAATTCGAGCAGCAGCAAACCCAGTCCAATCAGGAACCAGATGACTGCAGGGTCTTGTAAAATGTCCATGTTGAAGTGTTTTTTTACTAAATTAACAAAAACAGAGACATTCCAAAACGAAAACTCCCTATTATGGGACAGGTAAGCCAACCGGAATGCTATTCAATTTCCAAACTATCGTTACATTTGTAGATCGAGCTCTAGAATATGGGAAAATTCCAATACATCAACCGCGATATCAGCTGGCTCTCCTTCAACTTCAGGGTACTTCAAGAGGCCATGGACAAAACCCTTCCTATATATGAGCGGATTAAATTCCTGGCCATCTACTCAAACAATACGGAGGAGTTCTACCAGGTAAGGGTGAGCTACTACAAACATATGCTCCGTCACGAAAGTGAGTTTCCCAAACAGCAATTCAGGGAGGTGGATCCTGCGCGGACCATCAAGCAGATCAATGAGATAGTCACCAACCAACAGTCGATCTTTCACCTCTTATTCGAGGAAGAGATTCTCCCGGCCCTGAGGGAAAATGACATCATCGTGGTAGGTCCGCATGATGAATTATCCCAGGAACAAAAGCTTTACATCAGCGAGGTTTTTTATTCAACGATTATCACCTCCATTCAGCCTGTATTGATGGTTAAGAATAAGGTGAGGCCCTTCCTGAAGACCGGGCAACCCTACATGGCCATAAAAATGGTGAGCAGGGACAGCAACAAACACCAACAGACGGAGAGGTATGCATTGATCAAGATCCCTACCGATCACAATATCTCAAGGTTTGTGGAGCTTCCCGGCAAAGACGGAAAACACTACATCATGTTCCTGGAAGATGTAATCATGCAGCACATCGATGCCATCTTCCCCGGCTATAAGGTCAAGAACTGGTATTCCCTGAAACTTACCAGGGATGCAGATATGGACTACGACGAATATGAGGGGAACGACCTGATTGATGCCATTGACAGGATCAGATCGGTGCGATCGGTGGGTAAACCTAACCGCTTTCAGTTTGACAGGGCCATGCCTCAGAAACTGCTCGATTACCTGACGTCCTCCTTTCACATCTCCAAGGATATCCTGGTGAAGGGCGGCAGCAGGCACAATTTCAGGGATTTCTTCAGTTTCCCCAATCCGGCCTATCCCAAACATGAAATCGAAAACCTTCCGCCTGTTCCCATACCTGCCCTGGCCAACCAGAAAAAACCCATTGCAAGCCTGATCGGCAAAAAAGATTATCTGCTGAATGTTCCCTACCAGCCATTCGAACATTATCTCCGCTTTCTGCGAGAAGCCTCCACTGATCCCTATGTCAAGGAGATCAAATCTACCCAATACAGAGTATCGGATCACTCGGTGGTGGTCAATTCCCTGATAGCTGCGGCTGAAAATGGGAAAAAAGTGACCGTATTTGTGGAACTGAAAGCCAGATTCGACGAGGAGGCCAACCTGAAATGGGCCTATGAGATGACCAAGGCGGGAATCCGGATCATCTACAGCATTCCCAATTTAAAGGTGCACGCCAAGATAGCCCTGGTGATCAGAAAAAAAGGATCCAAGTATGGCGACCAGGCCTATCTTGGGACCGGAAATTTCAATGAGAAAACCGCCCGATTGTATGGCGACCACGGCCTTTTTACGTCCAATCCGGAAGTAGTTAGCGAAGTGAAGGAGCTGTATAAGCACCTCGAGGACCAGGATATCCGGCCGGACTTCAAGCACATCCTGGTCCCAGGATTTAATATGATTCCCATGTTTCTAAAATTGATCAACCAGGAAATACACAATGCAAAAGAAGGTAAGATAGGCTACATCCTGATTAAAATGAACGGACTTCAGGATATGGAGATGGTCGACAGCCTCTACAAGGCCAGCTTAGCAGGGGTGAAGGTGGACCTGATCATCAGAGGGGTTTGCATCCTGAAGAGCAATCAGCCCTACAGCAAAAACATCCGAGTGATCCGCATTGTGGACAGGTACCTGGAGCATGCCAGAATATTTGTTTTTCTTAACAATGGCGATCACCAGATATACATGGGCTCGGCCGACTGGATGAAAAGGAACCTGCGTCGCAGGGTGGAGTGTGTTTTCCCTGTGTACGATCCAGTACTGAAAAAGGAATTGATCGACATTCTGAATATCCAACTCTCCGACAATGTGAAAGCCTGCGAAATTGATGAGCACCTGAAGAACAACCGGATTGTGACCAAGGGTCCGGATATCAGGGCTCAGATTGCCATTTACGAGTATTTTAAGAATAAGTACTCCATTCCGAAGCATTCGGATTTGTCCTGAACCTCTTCAGCAAGTAGGACCTTCTGAAAGAAAACTTTTGATTGTTTCATGCCAGGTACTGAAAAAAAGAAAACTGCACTTTCTGTCTCTGAGGGTGTCCAACAGCCCGATTCCATCAACCAGGAGGCTGTTGATCAACTGAAGAAGGCGAAAAAGAAGCTGCCCACCGCCCATGAGCTGTATCTCGGCTTACGCAGTGGGGATATCAGCATGCTTGGTCAGGCCATTACCCTGGTGGAAAGCTCTCTGGAAACACACCAGGAGGCTGCCCAGGATCTTATAAGCTCCTGTCTTCCCCATTCGGGCAATGCTTTCCGTGTGGGCATCACTGGAGTGCCGGGTGCCGGGAAAAGCACGTTTATTGAAGCTCTTGGCTTACATATCATCCAAAAAGGAGGAAAACTGGCTGTGCTTGCCATTGATCCAAGCAGTGAACGGTCCAAAGGAAGCATTCTCGGTGACAAGACCCGAATGGAGGAGCTGGCCGGAAGTCCACTGGCCTTCATCAGGCCTTCTCCCTCGCGAGGCACCTTGGGCGGAGTAACCCGAAAAACCAGGGAAACCATTATACTTTGTGAAGCGGCCGGGTTCGACACCATATTCATCGAAACGGTGGGTGTGGGTCAGTCCGAAACAGCGGTTCACAGCATGGTCGATTTCTTTCTCCTGATCATGCTGGCCGGCGCCGGTGACGAACTTCAGGGAATCAAGCGGGGAATCATGGAGATGGCCGATGCCATTGTGATCAATAAGGCCGACGGCAATAACATCCGAAAAGCCCAAAGGGCCCAGGCTGAATTTGCCAATGCCCTCCACCTTTTTCCACCCTATCCGTCGGGATGGACACCCCTGGTAAAAACCTGTTCCTCGCTTTATAATAAAGGAATCAGCGAAGTATGGGACATGGCCATGGAGTATCACGCTTTCGTGTCAGAAAATGGATTCCTTGTGAAAAAAAGGCAGGAACAATCCAGTTTCTGGATGCATGAAACCATCAAGGACGGGATCTACAATCAGGTGTTCAATGACCCGTTCATGAAGGCGGAATTGGAGCTGCACGAAAAGGCCATAAGCGAGGGGCACATGACCTCATTTATGGCAGCTACATCTATTTTGAATAAATACAAATCAAAAGTTAAATCCTGACTTCTTTTCCCCTGTTAAAGAATTAGTTGTATTATTGCGCATTAATAAAAAAAAGACGATATGCGTAAGTTAATCTGGATGTTACTGGCTGTACTCACACTGCAGGCCTGCACTGAAAACAAAGAAGGTTATCAAATTGAACTTGACCTGGAAGGATCCGAAGGAAAATGGGTCAAACTCATGGCCAGAGTGGACCGTGAATATGTTACCTCCGACTCTGTCCTGTTGGTAGCCGGAGAAAAGGCTGTACTCACAGGCACCTTGGATGGTGTAAGTACCATGTACCTCACCGTAGAGGATGTGGATGGTTCTGTTCAGCTCCTGATGGAGAACAGCAACTATACCATTAAAGGATCGGTGGACGCTCCCGATATTACTACAGATGGCAAAGCTCAAAGTGACTTGAATGCATACAACGATATGCTCAAGCCCATTAATGAAAAGATTACCGAGCTGGTAAGCGAACTCAGGAAGGGACCGGACCCGGCTAACCCAGTCAAAAGTGACAGTTTGCGCGAAGTGTATTATAAAATGTATGAAAAGAAGGATGCAATGGATTCAGTCTATATTGCTGAGAATCCTAGCTCATTTGCAACAGTTTTAGCGCTCAGGGGTACATTCTACAATCTGGATGCTGAAGGACTTGAAACAGCACTCACCAGGCTGGATGTAACTCTCCAGCAGATGGAGGAATACAAGTATATGTATAGCATACTGGAAAGGATGAAGGCTGTGGCCATTGGACTGAAGTACTCCGATTTCGGGCTTGCTACTCCTGAAGGAGAGATGTTGAAAATCTCTGATGTGCATAATGGAAATGTCTTGCTCATAGATTTCTGGGCTGCCTGGTGCGGACCCTGCCGCAGGGCCAACCCTGAGCTGGTGGAGATCTACCATGAATACCACGATCAGGGATTCGAGATCATCTGGGTTTCACTGGACCGGGATTCAGCCAGCTGGGTGCAGGCCATTGCAGATGACCACCTGGCATGGCCCCAAATTTCCGATCTGAAGTACTGGAACTCTGAAGGGGCAGTACTTTATGGTGTGCCTGCCATCCCGCATGCAGTCCTGATCGACAGGGAGGGTATCATCACTGCCATGAATCTGCATGGTCAGGAGCTAAGGGATGCCATAGAAGCCCTTCTCTAGGGGAAAGGGGAAAGGTAAAAGTCATTAAAAGAGAGAGCCGGTCGCGAATGCGCCGGCTCTCTCTTTTTTTACTTTCTACTTTAGACTTTATACTTTTAACTTTTTACTACCTCCCCTTTCACCCAGAGGATCAGCTTGCTCTTTTTGGGATCGTTGGTGATAATGGTTACAGTCTTGTTTTGGTTCCCGGTTTTGCCTGCCGAGTTAAATACAGTTCTGATATCGACCGACTCACCAGGGGCAATCACATTTTTTTCGGGCTGTACCGCTGTGCAACCACATGAGGCGTTTACTTTCCTGATGAGAAGATCTGTCTTGCCCGAGTTGGTCACGACATAGACATGTTCCACTTTTTCGCCCTGATCGATCTTACCAAAATTGAATTCGGTGTTGTCCACATTGATTACAGGCGCATTGGCCATCTCCTCAGGGGAGAGGGATGCAAAGTCCTCCTCAATGTTGGCGCTGACCACCAGGCTGTATTCCCTTTCAGTCACTCCGTTGATTGTCAGGTTCATGCGGTCGATAACAAATCCCCAGTCATTCCTTTTGGGAGCATTATAGGTAGCCACAATCATACCCTTCTGATTGGGTTTTAGTAAGGCAGGTACCGCTTTGATGGTCACATGGTCCGGTACCCTCTGGAAAGCAATCTCCACATTCTTTTCAGAGTTGTTGATCACCTCCAGTTGCTTTTCTGCGGTAGCGGTGTTATTCAGGTTCCCAAATGCCAGGTGGTTCGATGTAAGACGCATGGGGCCCATGGCATAGTGGTAATCGTCCTCGATGGTCTTGGGCTTGGCCTCCACTTCTCCGGCAATGGTAAGCCTTACATTTCCTGGGTTTGAATTGGAGATCACCGTGACATATTTCCTGAACGTACCTGGACGGCCGGCCGGGTCATAGGTTGCTGCCACAAATCCCTTTCCTCCAGGAGGAACAGGTTCACGGGTCCAGCTAGGTGCCGTGCACCCACAAGAGGCTGAAACATTCTGAATGATCAGGTCGGCTCCCCCTGTATTCACAAATTCAAATTTGTAGGTCACTTTGCCATCTGTCTCTTTGAACTTCCCGAAGTCATAAATATCTTCTTCAAAAGAAATCATTGCTTGCACCGTCTGGGACTTCAGGGGCACAAAGAAAGTAGCCACACAGAATAAAAACAATATCCGTTTCATTTTCCGACTTTTTATAAATTGATTAATAAGTATAACAAAATTGATCCTACAAAATTAACACAATTTAATCACAAATAGTTGCACAATTTTTGAGGTAAGGATGTGAATGCAAATATCGGACCCTATTCTAAAACCATTATTTAGTGAATATTGTTTACTTTTAGAACGCAAGACAGGAAATGAGAAGCATAAGAAGAATAGGACTCCTGTTGTTCCTTGTCCTTAGTTCGGCCGGTTTGTCAGCCCAGTTTTACAACGGGATGCAAATGAACTTCGGTAAGAACAGGGTACAGTATAACAACCGATACTGGAAGTATTATCGTTTCGACAGGTTTGATGTTTACTCCTACGAAAACGGGACCGATCTTTCATTGTATGTGGCTGATTTTGTAGAGAAGGAGCTTGCCCTCATTGAACGTTTCTTCGACTACGACATCGAACGCAGAATTATCTTCCTTACTTACAATAAATTATCGGATTTCAGACAGAGTAACATCGGACTGGTATCCGAAGCGGAGGAATACAACATCGGGGGAACCACGCAGATCATCCAGAACAAGGTTTTTCTTTATTTTGATGGCGATCATGTGAATTTCGAAAGACAGATCCGGGAAGCCATCGCCAAAGTATTATTGACCGAAATGATGTTCGGGAAAGGCTTGCGGGACAACCTGACCAGCAGCACCATGATCAACCTTCCAGAGTGGTACCTTGAGGGTTTGATCTCCTTTGTCTCCAATCCCTGGGACTACGAACTTGAAAACCGCGTGAAGGACGGCATAGTTTCAGGAAGATACAGCAAATTTGTCAACCTTCAGGATGCTGATGCACGCTATGCCGGACACTCCTTCTGGAAATATGTAGCAGATCTTTACGGGGCCTCCATTATTCCCCAGATCCTCTACATTACCAAAATCAACAAGAATGCTGAAAGCGGATTTCTCTATGTGCTGGGAAGCAGACTGAAAGAACTTTCCATAGACTGGACCGCCTACTACCTTGGCTTATACACCTCTTTGGAGGAGAAAGCCGGCCTCCCTGAACAGGGAGAGATTCTGAAACGTCCGAATAAAAGAAGGGTGTACCAGAATATCAAAATCAGTCCCGACGGCCAGTTTGTAGCCTATGTAACCAACCAGAAGGGTCAATATAAGATCTGGATACACAATGAAACCACCGACAAACAGCTTAGGATTTACAAGAGGGAGCAGAAACTGGACCAGATCAATGACTACTCCTACCCGGAAATTGCCTGGCATCCATCCTCCCAGAT
>SPBY01000252.1 GCA_004525825.1 Bacteroidia bacterium | reverse complement strand
TCAAAGCGTTCCAGGATATGCTCCGGAAGCGTGACTCCGGGAATGGTGTGGTGCAGGTATTGAGCCATGCGACGGCTTCGGATGGGGGTGACTCCGGCCAGGATATAGACCTTATCCAGTATATCTCTTTTGTATAGTTCTTCCAACCACAGGTCCAGCCTGTCCGGATCATAGATCAGGTTGGTCTGGAAGAATTGAGCACCCGCATGTACCTTTTTCTGCTCCCTGAGGGCCTGGAACTTTGGTTCAGAGGCAAAGGGTGAAGCCGCGGCCCCCAGGAATAGCCGGGGGGAAGATTTCATTTTCCGTCCGTCCAGGTAGATCCCTTCGTCCCTCATTCTTCTGAGGATCCAGAGCATCTGTATGGCGTCCATATCCAGGATATTGGTGTTGCTGGTGGGGGTGGGACCGATCCGGGCATTGTCGCCCGAGATGCAAAGCACGTTGTGCACGCCCATCACATTGGCCCCCATGATGTCGGACTGCAGCCCGCTCCGGGTTTTGTCCTTGGCAGCAATCTGCAGTACCGGGTCGGCGCCCAGCTCAGCAGCCACCTTGCTGCAGGCCATGCTCGACATGCGGGGACTGGCAGAGGCACTGTCGGTAAAATTTATGGCAGTAACCAGCTCATTCACCATCTCAATATCCCTTTTCAGCTTCTCAGTGGCGGTGCTGAGGGGAGGGGATACTTCGGCAGTAATTACGAACTTCCCCGATTTCAAATCACTTTCCAGGCGGGAAATGGGTTCCTCATAGGCCGGGGGATGGTACCTGGAATCTCCTTTCCACCAGCTTGGTTGCCGAACGGGTTGAAAGACTGCTTCCCAGCTTTGATGCTTTCTTTCTTTGTCGCGGGAGAACCTGTCCCTGAGAAAGGCAGCAGTTCCATACTTTCTCATCGAACGTACTACGTCTCCCCAGGTTTCTGTACCCACCTTGTCCCAGTCCAGCGGGGGAAGCACCTCCATCAAAATCTCTTCCCGGCCCATTTTGTGGGCCCGCTCATAGATCTTGTACCAGATGCAGGGACGGGTCTCATCCACATAACACTTTTCTCGGGATGAGCCCCCACAGGGTCCGTTGCGCATGCCCTTGGGACATTCCATGGGACAGATAAATGCAGTTTCCTGGAGCAGGCAATTGCCGCACATCCTGCATCCGAACAGGGGACCTTTGATCCATCGTTCGATTTTCCTCAGCACCCTCTTGCCCAGTGGCTCCCTCTTAAAAGGAAAAAACGGGGGCTGCCATCTTCTGCCCGGTGTAAATAAGGCCATCAGCTATTCTTTCTTTTACTTTGTACCTTGTACCTTTTATCTTTTAACTTTCTTTCAAGGCTTCCATTTGGTGGAATAATTCCGTAAACCTCATAGCATAATCATCTCTTCCCCTGACCAGGTCGATGGCCCTGACAAAGGCTGTGATTGTTGCAGGGTTGGCGATGGGACAGCTTAGGCCGTTCCAGATGGAAAGGGCCATATGGGCATTGTTCAGCTCCACCCGCATGGGCAATCCAAAGGAGATATTGCTGGCACCCTGGGTGATGTTGAGTCCCAGTCTGTCGTGCACCAGCTTGATGGTTTCCAGGGTGACCAGGCAAGCATTGGGATCTGCACTCACCGCCATAGCCAGGGGATCGATGACCACATCTTCCTGGGGAATTCCTAGCTGTACAGCACGGTTCAGAATCTTTTCTGCAATGGCAAGGCGTTTCTCCGGATCCTGGGTAATGCCATCGTCGTCCATCACCAGGCCAATAACTGCAGCCCCGTATTCCTTGGCAAGGGGAAGGATGGCCTGAAGGGATTTTTCTTCTCCATTCACCGAATTGATCAGAGCTTTTCCGGCTGCAACCTTAAGGGCTGCTTCTATGGCCTTGGGATTGGGGGAGTCGAGACAGAGGGGGATATCCACAGCCTCCTGGATCGCCTTTACTGTGAGGGGCAGCAGGGATGCATCATCCACCCCGGGGAATCCCACATTTACATCCAGTACATCCGCTCCGGCATCAATCTGGGATTTCGCCAGTTCTATGGCAAATGAAAAATCATGCTTGCTTAGCGTTTCCACCAGTTTTTTGCGACGGGTGGGGTTGATACTTTCCCCGATTATCACCACCGGACCTTCGGTATCGATGATCACTTCGCTGCTTGTTCCTTTCAAAATGGTTTTCATAAGATCAATATAAATGTTTTTACATAAGACCGGTAATGTTGCCGAAGTTATCGATGCTGATGTTTTCTGAAGCCGGGTGAGCTGGCAGTCCGGGCATGCGCATGATGTTCCCGGTAATGGGAATCAGGAATCCTGCACCTGAGGCAATCTCAATTTCCCTGACGGTGATGATGAAATCCTTTGGCCTGCCCAGCAGATCAGGATTATCCGAGAGTGATTTCTGGGTTTTTGCAATGCACACCGGCAACTGTTCCAAGCCCAGCTCAGCGATCTTTTGCAGGTCCTTTTTGGCCTGCGGCATGTAATCCACATGTTCGGCCCCGTATATTTTTGTGGCCAGGGTTTCAATCTTCTTTTTAACATCCCAGCTCCAGTCATACATGGGGTCAAAAATTGGTGGATTTGATTCTGCCACAGCGATCACTTTTTCTGCCAGTTCAAGGGCTCCTTCACCCCCTTTGGCCCAGAGGTCCGCTACGGCACAACCGATACCCAGCGACTCTGCCTTATCCTTGATGATCTGGATCTCTTCGTCAGTGTCACTGCTGAAGCGGTTTATGGCAATGATCGGGGTCACATTGAACTGTTTGATGTTCTCCAGGTGTTTTTCCAGGTTGGGAAGTCCCTTTTCCAGGGCAGCAGTATCTGGTGTGGTAAGCGTTTTCAGATCAGCCCCCCCGTGGTATTTCAGTGCCCTGATGGTGGTGGTGAGTACCACTGCTTTGGGGGACAAACCTGCGCTCTGGCATTTGATGTCGAAAAATTTTTCTGCTCCCAGATCAAATCCAAAGCCCGCTTCGGTGACTGTATAATCTGAGAAAGTCATTCCCATCCGGGTGGCAATTACCGAGTTGGTCCCCTGCGCTATGTTGGCAAAGGGTCCCCCGTGAATGATGGCCGGATTGCCTTCGATGGTCTGTACCAGGTTGGGCTTGATGGCATCTTTTAAGAGGGCGGCCATGGCCCCTTCGGCTTTCAGGTCGCGGGCAAAAATGGGTTCCCGTTGGTGGGTGTATCCCACAAAGATATTGCCCAGTCTGATCTTCAGGTCATGAATTCCGGCTGCCAGGCACAGGATGGCCATGATCTCCGAGGCTGCCGTAATATCGAATCCGCTCTCCCGGGGTACCCCGGAGGAGGTCCCCCCCAGTCCCACGATGATATGGCGCAGTGATCTGTCGTTCATGTCTATCACCCTCTTCCAGGAGATGGTGCGGGCGTCCAGGCCCAGACCGCTGTTCTGGCTCTGAAGATTGTTGTCGATCACTGCTGCCAGGAGGTTATGTGCTTTCTCAATGGCTGAAAAATCGCCAGTGAAGTGCAGGTTGATGTCCTCCATGGGGAGTACCTGGGAGTATCCACCTCCTGTGGCTCCACCCTTGATCCCGAATACCGGTCCCAGGGAAGGTTCCCGAAGCACCACGGTGGTTTTTTTCCCCAGCCTGTTCAATCCTTCAGAAAGGCCTATGGAAACGGTGGTTTTTCCTTCACCGGCAGGGGTGGGGGAGGTGGCCGATACCAGGATCAACTTGCTTTGAGCACCCTTTTTTTCATCGATCAGGTGGAGGGGAATTTTGGCTTTATATTTCCCGTACATTTCAATAAGGTCTGCATCGATGCCGAACTTTTCAGCTATCTCTGTGATGGGCTGCAGTTTTACTTTTTTGGCGATATCCAGGTCATTCATGGGCTTGTGTTTACTTTTCAGAAGTTAAAATTATGGGGATTGGAGTAAATAAAGCGGCTCCAATTTGCCCAGAACTAATGCAATATTTGCAAAATGGCCCCATTTTGCTTATTAAATATTAATATTTTGACGAAGTTTTCGAAATTCAGTGGGTGTTTTTCCCAGGAACTTGCGGAACTGTTTGTTGAAATGACTTAGGTTATTGAAGCCACAATCGTAAGAGATATCCACAACGTTCAGTTCGGTGTTCAGCAGCAGGTTGCAGGCATAGTCGATTTTAATTTTGTTCAGGTATTCGAAAATGGTGAGGCCGGTGGAGAATTTAAAGAACCTGCATGCCGAAGCCGGGGCCATATGGACCATTTCGGCAATCTTCTCCAGATTGATCTCCTCGTGGTAGTTAAGCATCAGGAATTCATGGATTTTCTTCACCCTGTTGTTGGTCGATTCAAACCTGGTTTTGATGTAGTCTGCACTGGCCAGGAAGGTGAAGGATTGGCTCTCCCCGATGATGTCCATGATTTCATAAAAAAGCATCAATCTTTTCATGCTGTTCAGGTAGGGCAGTTGAAGCATGATACGGCTAACCTGGTTCAGGGTGTCGCCGGTAATCCTGATACCTCTTTCTGAAAGCTGTATGGCGCGGTTTACATGCTTGAATTCGGGCAGGGAGGTTAGTCCCTCAGGCAGAATCTCCTGGTTGAACAGCAAGTAGACCGACTCGAGGGTTCGTCCGGAGTGTTGATTCAGCACAGGTGCTTCCGAGAACCATACATGGGGAATGCGGGGTCCAATGAAGATCAGGTCGCCCGGATGAAACTCCTCCACCGAATCTCCCACAATCCTGCTGCCCGACCCTTCTGTGATAAAACTGAGCTCAAACTCCTGGTGGTAGTGCCAACTGCTCTGGTCGATGTGGTCCTGGAAGACCCCGATGAAAAAGGACTCGTTGGGATTTAACTTGATTTGCTCAAGTAGTTCCTGCATATTGATTTTATATTGTATAAAAATAGTAATACGGTTAAAATAGCATCATAATAGGTGAAAGAAATATCAACATAGTACGGCATAATCATTATTTTTACATGATGCATGCAAACCCCTATTAAGGAATTAAAACTCATTTTATGGATCCTTTATTAACAAAACTTGGTGAGGCTGTTGAAGCAGGTAAGGTGGATAAAAATTCTCCCTATCCTCCGGCCTTGAAAGGTGAAGATGGTGCCGATGAACTCGCCGGTCAGGCCCTGGCCGGTGGTGTGTCACCCAATGATGTACTTACTGAAGCCCTGGTTCCTGCCATGGACCGGGTAGGTCAAAAGTTTTCGGAGAATAAAATATTCGTACCGCAGATGCTGATGTCTGCCAAAGCCATGGGTGCCGCTATGAAGCACCTGAAACCTTTCTTCCAGAGTGGAGCTGTAAAAACCAAAGGTACTTTTATCATCGGGACCGTCAAGGGCGACCTGCATGATATTGGCAAGAACCTGGTAGCCATGATGGTGGAGGGTGGCGGCTGGACCATCGTTGACCTGGGGGTGGATGTGAATGAGGATTCCTTTAATCAGGCCCTTTCTGATAATCCGGGTGCTATAGTCGGGCTCTCCGCACTGCT
>SPBY01000667.1 GCA_004525825.1 Bacteroidia bacterium | reverse complement strand
GTTTTCGTAATAATTGTGTTTAGTGGTAAAATTCTACGTTCTCGATTTCAAATATGTGATAACTCCATGCCAGAAGATCTAAAAAAATACCTTTCCCCAGAAATTCTCGGCTATGGCGAACGTAACGTGCAGAGCTCATCCGATCCTTGAGTCTGATTGACTGGCCGGTCAGGTCCGGAAATGGCAAACGAACATAACACTGACTATCGTAAGCAGAATAGTTAACACAAACCAGTGCCCGCCTGCCATCTTTATCCTCCCAATTAAATGCAATATAAGAATTCCAGGTTTCATTGCCATCCCATGCAGGCAGACATTCTAGCAGTTCCCACCTCCCATCCCTGAAGAGGCTTTCTTTTAGTATGGGGAGTAATTTATTGTAAAACCTTTGAAGATCTGTGCTGACCTGTTCCTCCGGGGCACGAACCAGATGGGGGGAGATGCGCTTCCTCCTTCCTTCAAATTGCCCCTGGTGAAAAAATCGTAAACCGGGCGTCAGATAGGTTATTGTCGCCGCAGCTTCATGTTTATTCTGTTCAAAGGCAGAGGCTACCCGGGATTCGTCATGATTTTCAAGGAACCGTGCCAGCTTGTCCTGGTAATCAAGGCCTGCGTATAAATGTTCCCGCACCGCCCTTGCATACCCCTCATGTAATCGGTCGTACAGGCGCTTATCATAGGTATAATCAAAACCCTGTTGCTGGAGTTCCCACTCCATATCCCAGTATACTTCGGCCATGAAACAGAAATCAGGATATTTTTGGTGGACGGCATTTATGGCCAGGGGCCAGAAGGGTTGTGCTTTGCGGCCCCATGTTTTTTCAAACACCTCAGGCAGAATCAGCATCGCCATATCGCATCGAACACCGTCGCACTGGCCTGATATGCGAAGAAGCTCTTTTGTCATAGCATCTGTAGTGGCAGGATTGCTATAGTCCAGCTGTAGGGTATCCGGCCATCCTGAAAAGTAAGGATCCCGTCCATAAGCGAGGATCAAATCGCCCTGCATGCGTTTTACCCGGGTGTAATTCTGAGGAGCAATTAAAAGATCATTCTCAGAGCCAGGCACAAAATATTCGGGATGATCTTCAATCCATGGATGATCGGGGCCCATGTGATTTGGGACAAAATCGAGCATCAGTTTCAGGCCACGCTTTTTGAGTTTGGTGCGAAGCCTTTTCAAAGCGCTATCGCCACCCAGATCGGGATGTACCCTGTAATCAGCAATGGCAAAGCCCGATCCGGCAATGTCCTCTTCATGCAGATCCGGTAATGTTCTTTCAAAATCACTACGCCACTCAGGATTTTCACGCGAAACTTTCCTTCCAAGTTCACCAGTACACCAAACGCTTAAGAACCAGATCCAGTCAAACCCCATTTCAGCAAGGCGATCCAGCTCAATGTCCGGGATATCGTCCAGGGTGGCCCGACGGCCCAGTTCACTGTATAATTCGGTGAGCCATACCCTTGTATTGATCTGGTATAGTGACGGATACCTTGGTGTTGTTTTCATTTCTTTTGCTTTCCAGCGTTATCTGTGCCTTTCACAAAACCGGCTTTCTTTCCAACTTTAAGCAGCTTTTCCGGGTCAACAAGTCCATATAGCTCAATTAGCTTTGCCACAACTCCGCTCCAGCCTGTCTGATGACTGGCTCCCAGTCCGGCACCATTGTCGCCATGGTAGTACTCGTAAAAGAGGATGTAGTCGCGCCAGTTTGGATCGGTCTGGAACTTTTCCGAACCTCCATATACCGGGCGCTTACCTTTTTCATCCCTGATATAGGTACTGATCAGTCGGTCGGATATCTCCTTGCTTACCTCAAAAAGATTCATCAGATTTCCGGATCCGGTTGGGCATTCAATTTTAAAATTGTCCCCGTAATAGAGGTAGTACTGTTGAAGGGCACGGAGTAGCATGATGTTGACAGGCATCCATACAGGTCCACGCCAGTTGGAGTTGCCGCCAAACATTCCATTATCCGACTCGTCAGGAAGATAATCCACCCGGAATTCTTGCCCGTTGACATGGAGCACATAGGGATGTTTTTCGTGAAACTTCGAGATGGAGCGGATGCCATGGGGTCCGAGAAACTCATTTTCGTCAAGCATTCTTGAAAGAATCTTGCGAAGCCGTTCGGGATTAACCAGTGCAAGAATTCCCCTTTCTGCTACGCCAAAATGGCCTGGCCCGGTGGGGTGTATGGATTTCCTGAGTTCCGGAATTCTACGCTCACGCTCCTGTATCTGGGCCATTG
>SPBY01000037.1 GCA_004525825.1 Bacteroidia bacterium | reverse complement strand
TCGCCAGATAAACGGGTCCAGGCCATCATCATCGCCTGGCTCTTTGGAGGTTTTATTGAAGGATCGGCTGGTTTTGGCACCCCCGCAGCTCTGGCTGCTCCCCTTCTTTTATCGCTGGGATTTCCGGCACTGGCTGCAGTAATGGTGTCGCTGATTGCCAATGTGACCCCGGTCTCTTTCGGGGCTGTAGGAACCCCTACCCTGATTGGGGTGCAATCTGCCCTGGATATTCCGTCTGTACAGGAGGCCATTGCCCAATCGGGAATGACTTATGCGGAATACATGCATCAGATCGGGGTGTGGACCGCCTTGCAGCATGCCCTGCCAGGACTTTTACTTCCCCTGATCATGGTGGCCATGATGACCCGCTTTTTCGGGGAGAAAAGAAGCATCAAGGAGGGACTGGCCATCTGGCCCTATGCCTTGTTTGCCGGATTCTGTTTTGTGGGACCCTATGTGACGGTGGCCCTTTTACTGGGACCCGAGTTCCCCACCCTGGTGGGTGGATTGCTGGGACTGGCCATATTGATCCCGGCCACACGTGCCGGCTTCCTGGTTCCCAAAACTACCTGGGATTTCCCGGAGCGTTCCCAATGGGAAAAGAACTGGATGGGCTCCATCAGCATGGAAAAACCCGGTGCCGCCAAAAGTTCCATCCTGAAAGCCTGGATCCCCTATGTGCTGATCGGGCTTTTGCTGGTCCTGACGCGGGTACGCACGCTGCCCATCTATGAATGGATCAAGGCGGCCGATATTCCCTATACCGGGCTCTTCGGAACCGGGGTTAGCGGTACCATCGATCCCCTTAACAATCCGGGCATTATTCCTTTCATCCTGGTGTCGCTACTCTGCATCCCCCTGTTCAAAATGAAAAGAAAGGAGGTGGGAGCCGCCTGGTCGGAAGCAATTATACGGATCAAAAATCCGTTGATCGCGCTGGTTTTTGCAGTACCCATGGTCAGGATCATGATGCAGTCGGGCAACAATCCTGGTGAAATCATGGGCATGCCCATCGCCATGGCCACAGCCATGACCGGTGTATTCCAGGGGGCCTGGCCCATGGTGGATGCCTTTATCGGGGCCCTGGGTTCCTTTATGGCCGGATCCAACACCGTATCCAACATGCTCTTCTCCCTGTTCCAATTCTCCATAGCCGACCAGCTGGGCATCTCCACCATCCTGATCGTAAGCCTCCAGAACATTGGCGGCGCCATGGGCAACATGATCTGCGTACACAATGTGATTGCTGCCTGTGCCACGGTGGGACTGGTGGGGGTCGAGGGACTGCTCATCAGGCGGAACCTTTTGCCCATGACCATTGTGGGAGTACTGGTTGGGATCATTGGATTGATCCTGGTCTACACCATCGGAAGAGGAATCTTTTAATAAAAGACTATGGAAGCAGAATGAAAGTTGGGCTGGCATATGGAAAAAAGAGGCAGGTGGTGGAGATACCCGGCCACGTGCATGCCCAGGTGGTGGAACCCCGGTATACAGAAGGAGTTCCCAATCAGATACAGGCAGTCATGGATGCCCTGACAAATCCCATAGGGCATAAGCCATTATCGTCGGCAGTAAAGAGGGGGCAAAAGGTGGCCATCATCTTCAGCGACATCACCCGGGCCACCCCCTACCAGATACTGGTTCCTGCACTGCTCGATTCTCTGAGCCATATCCCGGACCATGATATTACCTTCTTCTGCGCCACGGGAACCCACCGCGATGCCACTCCGGAAGAACTGTTGACCATCCTGGGAAAGGAAGTCACTGAGCGCTTCCGGATTGTGCAAAACCAGGCCACTTTAGCGTCCACGCACCAATACGTGGGTACCACTGCCTCCGGAAACCGCATCCTGCTAAACAAGGAGGTCCTGGAGCATGACCTGAGGATACTGACCGGTTTTATTGAACCCCATTTTTTTGCCGGGTTCTCTGGAGGAGGAAAAGCGCTGATGCCCGGGATGGCCCATGTGGATAGCATCCGCTACAACCACTCCATCCGGAATCTGGATCATCCGAAAGCGCGCTGGGGATATACCCATGGGAATCCGCTCTGGGAAGAGCTCATGGAAGCTGCCGAATTCGCAGCTCCTGTGTTCCTGCTGAACATCACCCTGAACAGGGACAAAGAGATTACAGGAGTCTTTGCAGGCGATCTGCGCAAAGCCCACCAACAGGGCTGTGCAAGGGCCAAAGAGACTGCCATGGTGGGGCTGGACAAAGCATTTGATGTGGTCATCTCGAGCAATGCAGGCTATCCCCTGGACCTGAACGTATACCAGTCGGTAAAGGGAATGAGTGCGGCCGAGCGTGTGGTTAAACAGGGAGGCACCATCATCCTGGCCGCTGAATGCTGGGACGGGATCCCGGCCGGTAGCGATTATGAAACCAGTCTGTCTTCGGTGGATAGTGTACCGGAGCTTATGGAATTTATTAAAAAGCATGAGCCGGACCTTAAAGACACCTGGCAGGTATACCTCCAGGCCATGATCCAGATGAAAGCGGAAGTATATCTCTACAGCAGTCTCGATCCTGAAACAGTCCTTAGCACCCATCTGAAACCCGTGGAGAATATGAATCAACTGATTCTTGAGCTGGTTGAAAAATATGGTCCCACCACCCGCATCTGCATTTTGCCCGAAGGTCCGCATACCATTCCCTACCTGAAATAAAGCACAACCTGATTACATTGCTTACCCGGTCCAGTATATGATCAGCACCAGGCAACCTTCCTGGAGTTGTTGTTTAAGAATTTCCTTGTCCGATCCATACTTTCTCTACGAATCATAGTATCTTTCGCTGAATGAAAAAGATGAACCTGGCAGCGAGGTATCCCCAGAATTTTATTCTTCGGCAACCGCTTTATGGAGCCCTGATCCTCTTCCTGTTTATGGCTGCTTTTACGCTTTTATACCAGCCATTGAATACACAAGGAAGCCGCTGGTTTAATTTCCAGGTAACCATGCTCCTCTACACGTTTTTTTCTTCCCTGGCAGCTTTCTTGATCATGTGGCTATTAAGCAAGACCCGTTTTTTTGGTAAACGGAAACGATGGACTCTTCCCAAGGAGTTATTAGCAACATATATTGTCTTGCAGGTCATGGGCATTGCCCTTTTCCTGGTGGCCTTTATTTTTGAGGAACCCACCATGAATACCCGCTGGAACCTGTACACTTTTATGGATTCGTGCAAGTATGCATTCCTGATAGGGATCATTCCTTTCCTGTTCTTTACAGCTTCCAATTACAGGTACCTGCTGACTTCGAATGGACCTTCTTTCATTGATCTGGATCAGGAAAATATAGGGGCCTCTGAGCCTGTGATACATATCAGTTCATCCCTGAAGAAAGAGTCGCTAAGCTTCCCTGCAAGCCAACTGCTGTATGTTGGCTCGGATGGCAATTACGTGGAGTTTTACCTTTACAGTGATGCCAAGATCCAGAAGGTCCCCATACGGAACTCCATTTCCAATATTGAGCAGCAGTTCAGTAACATACCTAATTATTTTCGCTGTCACAGGGCCTTTATTGTTAACCTGGATAATGTTTCAAGCAGGAAGGGAAATGCCCTGGGTTACCAGCTTACCCTTCGCGACTGCACCCGGAAGATTCCCGTATCGCGTCAAAAGGTAAAAACCTTCGATCAGCTTTACCGTCCATAACAGTTTGTTGTTTTTTGTCACAGAAACCGGGACTCCTTTTGTCACCGGTAACAATTCCTTTCAGAGTATCCCAATAAATTGACATTTCTAAAAAGCTTTCGTCCATTTGCAATGTAATGCAATTGATAATTAATCAAATAGGACGAAAAATGAAAACTTCAAATCGCAATGCCAAGCGAATTCTCTGGGCAGTCCTGGTACTGTTTCAATATGGAATTCTTCATGGTCAGTCAACATTCAGTATTTACGGACAGATCATGGATGAGCAAGATCAACCCGTTTCTTATGCAAACATTGTCCTCTATAACCGAGCCGATTCTTCTTTTATTTCCGGAACTATTTCGGACCAGGAAGGGATATTCAAGGTAAGCCCTGCAAACCAGGGCCATTTTTATATAGCTGTGAGTTTTGTGGGATTTGAGTCCATCGTAAAAGAAGTAATATTTCAGACCCAGACTTCATTTGATCTGGGAACCATCCGTCTCACGGAAGAGAGGATTGAACTTGCAGAAGCCATGGTGACTGCTGAACGAATCAAGGCAAAGGAAGAGGTGGACAGGACCACCTTCTTTGTGAACAGTCAGATGATTAAAGCTTCAGTAACAAGCATGGATCTTATTCAGTTAATACCCGGAATACAAGTAGATCTGTTTCGCAATATCTCCCTGGAAGGGAAAAGCAACGTCCTGATCCTGGTTAACGGAATGGAGCGAAGTGCAGAATTCCTGAGCCAGCTCGATCCTCAAAGGATCGATAAAGTGGAAATCAACAACCACCCCGGAGCAGAATTCAGGACGGATGCTTCCGGCGTGATCAATATTATTCTTAAGGAGGGAAACAATCGTGGAGTCAGCGGTCATGTGTATAGCGAAATCCCGGTGAAACTGAATGAGGTATATGCCTTTCCCGCTGCCAATATAAACCTGACCTTAAAAAAGATTAACCTGTTTGCCTCCTACGACGGAGAGCTCAGCTATTTTGATATTGAGGAAATAAACAACAAAAGCATCACTGCTTCCGGTCAGGAAACCAGGATCAGCAAAACAGGATTTAAGCAGCAGGAATACTGGTCCCATAAGATCCATTATGGCATTGACTACCACCTTAACCAGAAAAACCAGCTGAGTTTATATGGATATGTGAATCCCTGGTCCCAGGAATTTGACGGGGTGATAGAACTGGAAGAATCAGAAAGCGATTCAATTCTGAACTCCAGAGAAGGAAAACAGGATGACACAAACCGGAGTCGCATGGTCTATGGAACGGTTTACTATAAACACTTATTCCGCAGGCCAGGCACCCATCTGTCGCTCGACCTCAATTACTATAAATACAGGGGGCAGACTACTAGACTATTTACCGAAGAGAACGGGGCTTCATACCTCAACAGTTCGCTGCCACTGCAAGAAGCTGTCAGCGCCCGACTGGACATCCGGGTGCCACTAGGTGAAAATCTGGTCATCCAGGCTGGAGCAAGACAGATGAGGCAGGAAATGAGTGACGCGGAGTGGACCTCCTTCCATTTCCGGGAACTCGTATCGGCTGCCTACACCACTCTGACCTTTGCCGGGGAAAAAATCCAGCTTAATGCAGGACTCCGGATGGAACACGCAGCTATGAACCTGGAGACCCGGTCAAGTATAGCTACCCTCCTGCCTCATATGTCAGCCAAGATAGATTTTACAGACAATAGAAACCTCCGGCTGACTTACCGGAAAACCATTGAAAGACCCACCATTTATCAGTTGAATCCCAACATCAACGGGATAGATCCCTATACTTCATTCCAGGGAAATCCCGGGCTGACACCGGCCATTCACCATGAGCTCTCTCTGGATTATTCCGTATTGGTGAAAAATAACTATCTCTCCCTGGGAGCTTTCTTTACCCAATCGGTAGATTGTATGGAATACCTGGCCACAGTTTCAGAGGATCTCCATATCAGGTACATCATGCAGAATCTAGGAAACACAGACAAACTGGGCTTGAAATTCCTGGGGAGTGCAAAACTCCACAAAAATGTATCATTCAATCCCTTTATCAAGGTCTATGGAGTCTTTACCTTGGGGAATGAGCTGGCTGCAGAGAATGGCATTGAAAATCACAACAGGATGGCCCTGGAGTCAGGTTTTTCCCTGTCAGTACTTTTCAAACATGATTTTTCACTGAATGCCATGTTCAAATACAACAGTCCGACCACTCGGATCCAGGGCAGTTATTTTGAGGACATGCTCTATTTTGTTTCCCTGGAGAAGACCTTCAAGGATCGCTTTACGGTAGGGATTACCAGTGCCCTCCCTTTCAGCAGAGAGTTCACATTCCGGGGCTATGAAACCAGGGGTTCCGGATTCAGTGAATATTCTGAAGACAACATACAGCTGTCCCTGATCCCGGTATGGCTCAAATTCAAATACTCCTTTTCCTCGGGCAAAAATGTCGACGGTATTAAGCGCACAGACGATTTTACTGAAAACACCAAAAAGAAAGGTCTCTTTCAATGATCGAATATAAACTTTACATTTAAGCTTTAAACATGAGATAATGAATCACAAAGTCGTAAGCTTCGGAGAGGTCATGGTCCGGCTCTCCCCACCCGGATACCTTCGATTTGGACAGGCCAGTCAATTGGATTTCACTTTCGGGGGAGGCGAGGCCAATGTGGCCGTCTCACTGGCCAACTATGGGATCCCGGTCCGTTTTGTGACCCGGCTTCCGGAAAATGACATAGCAGATGCCTGCATCGCAGAATTAAAAGGCCTGGGGGTCTGTACCGACAAAATATTGCGTGGTGGCGAACGCATGGGCATCTATTTCCTGGAAACCGGTGCAGTGGCCCGGGCCAGCCAGGTGATCTATGACCGGGCACACTCGGCACTCTCCGAGGTGGAACCGGGAATGATTGACTGGGACTGGGTATTCGAAGATGTCACCTGGTTTCACTGGACAGGAATCACTCCTGCTGTTTCAGCCTCTGCTGCAGCCGTATGTAAAGAAGCCATCCAGGCCGCCAACAAAAAGGGGATAAGCGTATCGACCGACCTGAATTATCGCAAGAACCTCTGGAAATACGGGAAAACTGCCAGGGAGGTCATGCCCGGGCTGGTAGAAGGTTGTGAGGTGATCCTTGGCAACGAAGAGGATGCCGCCATGGCCCTGGATATCCATACCGATGGAGTAGATGTGACCAGCGGGCTGGTGGATGCGGAGGCCTACCTGAGCGTCTCCAAAAAAATCATGAAACAATTTCCCCGGTGTCAAAAGGTGATTACCACCCTCAGGGGATCGATCTCTGCCAGTCAGAATACCTGGTCGGGAGTACTGTACGACGGAAAGACCCTTTACAAGGCTCCCGAATATAACATAAGCCATATTGTGGATCGAGTAGGTGGAGGGGATTCCTTCATGGGCGGTCTGATTTACGGCTTGCTCACCTTCCAGGAAGATCTTCAGTCGGCGCTCAACTTTGCGGTAGCCGCTTCCTGCCTGAAACACACCATCATCGGCGATTACAACCGTGTATCGGTGGCAGAGGTGGAAAAACTGATGGGAGGAGATAAGTCCGGCAGGGTCACTCGCTAGGCCTATATATGGGTGATTTTTCTTAAGTTTGCGCACGCAAACAACGATGATCCTCAACCCATATCCATCTCATCCCCATTTTGCCGGATTCCTTAGCTCCCTGGAAGACGAGAATCGCCCTGTACAGTACCTGGAAGGCCTGTCCGGATCGTCCCGTTCTTCCCTGATCCATGCCTGCCTCAACGAGCTGAAAGGAGCCCATCTGGTGATTTTCCAGGACAAAGAGGAGGCAGCCTATTTTTATACCGACCTGGTCACCCTGGACGGAACCCCCGACCGGACCCTCTTCTTTCCATCCTCCTATAAAAGATCGGTGCAGTACCAGCAAACCGATGAGGCCAATATAATTACCCGGACCCAGACCCTCAGGCGGCTGGCAGAAAGAAGGGTAGCCAGTTTTATCATAAGCTATGCCGAAGCACTGGTCGAATCGGTGGTCACCCGAAAGCAGCTGGGCGAGACCACGCTGGAGATCAAACAGGGGGAAAAAATCGATATGTCTTTCCTGGAAGAAGTGATGCAGACCTATGGCTTTCAGCTGGTCGACTTTGTGCATGAACCCGGCCAGTACTCCATCAGGGGAGGGATTGCAGATGTTTTCTCCTATGCCTCAAGCCTGCCCTGTCGCATCGACTTCTTCGACGACGAAGTGAACTCCATCCGAATTTTCGATGCAGATACCCAGCGTTCGCTGGAAACCGTAAAAAAGGTCAATATCATTCCCAACATACAGTGGGAGAGCGAGATGGGAGAAAGTAGAATATCCTTCCTTGAGTACATTCCTGCGGGTACCACCTTGTGGGTGGACCATCCCGATTTGGTATGCGAGCACATCGACAAGCTTTACCATCGTACAGATTTGCAGTCGGAATCGGAGAAGGAGATCGACAAGGCCATGTTCCTGAAAAAGGGCAGCGAGATCCGCTCACGGATGGACGGATTTAAACAGGTAATCTTTGGAATCGCCAACAGGGAGAAAAAAGATCTCAGCTGGAGCTTCAATACCTCGCCCCAGCCGGCCTTTCAAAAGAATTTTGAATTGCTCACCACCCACCTGAAAGAGCGTTCATCCGAAGGATATACCATGCACATCCTTTCCGACAATGAAAAGCAGCTTGAACGGCTCCGGGCCATCTTTGATGAGATCGATCCTGAGCTGCAGTACCAGGTGCATCCAAGGACCATCCATGAAGGTTATACCGATCATGACCTGAAACAAGCCTACTACACGGATCATCAAATTTTTGAGAGGTACCATAAGTTCAGGTTCCACGATCGCTTCAGCAAAAAGGAGTCGGTATCCATGAAAGAGCTGAAGGGCCTGAATCCGGGCGATTATGTGGTGCATGTGGATCATGGGATCGGGATCTTCGGGGGACTGGAAAAGATCGATGTGAACGGAAAGATTCAGGAGGCGATCAAACTGGTTTACAAAGACCAGGACGTATTGTACGTAAACATTCACTCCCTGCACCGCATCTCCAAATACAAGGGGAAGGATACAGGACCTCCTAAAATCTATAAGCTTGGTACCGGTGCCTGGCAGAAGCTGAAAAGCAATACTAAAAAGAAGGTACAGGACATTGCCCGGGAGCTCATCATACTCTATGCAAGAAGGAAGGAGCAGGAGGGTTTTGCCTTCTCGCCCGATACCTACCTGCAGCAGGAGCTGGAGTCCTCCTTTATCTTTGAGGATACCCCCGACCAGCTGAAGGCCACTGACGATGTTAAAGCCGGAATGGAGGCAGGATTTCCCATGGACCGCCTGGTATGTGGCGATGTGGGTTTTGGAAAGACCGAAGTGGCCATCAGAGCAGCCTTTAAGGCAGTGAGCGATAGCAAACAGGTGGCCGTGCTGGTTCCCACCACAGTACTGGCCTTTCAGCACCACAATACCTTCAGGGAGCGCCTGAAAGGCCTGCCATGCTCGGTCGACTACCTGAGCAGGTTCCGAACATCGGCCGACCAGAAAAAGATCATCACAAAGCTAAAAGAGGGGAAGATCGATATCATCATCGGCACCCATAAACTGGTGGGCAAGGAGATTGAGTTCAAAGACCTGGGCCTGCTTATCATCGATGAGGAACAGAAATTCGGGGTGAGTGTCAAGGAAAAGCTGAAGGAGATGAAACTGAATGTTGATACACTGACCCTCACAGCCACCCCCATTCCCCGAACATTGCAGTTTTCCATGATGGGATCAAGGGATCTCTCCATCATCAATACCCCTCCGCCAAACCGCCATCCCATCATTACCGAACTGCACGTCTTCAATGAAAACATCATCAAGGAGGCCATCGAGTATGAAGTGAGCCGGGGCGGACAGGTGTTTTTCATCCACAACAGAGTGCAGAACATCGTGGAGATGAAGGAGATCGTTGACAGGGTGGTCCCTGGCATCAAGTCGGTAGTGGCCCATGGTCAAATGGAGGGAAGAACGCTGGAATCGGTGATGCTCGATTTCATGCAGGGCGATTATGACGTACTGATCGCCACCACCATTGTGGAATCGGGACTGGACATTCCCAACGCAAATACGATAATTATCAACAACGGGCAGAACTTCGGACTGAGCGATCTTCACCAGCTTCGTGGACGTGTGGGACGATCCAACAAAAAGGCCTTTTGTTACATCTTTGCCCCACCTGTTACCCTGCTCTCCCAGGAGGCCAGAAGGAGGCTCAAGGCAGTGGAAGAGTTCTCCGCCCTGGGCAGCGGTTTTAACATTGCCCTTCAGGACCTCGACATCCGGGGGGCCGGCAATCTGCTGGGTGCTGAACAGAGCGGTTTCATTGCCGATATCGGTTTTGAGACCTACAACAGAATCCTCAACGAAGCCATTGCTGAACTGAAAGAAAATGAATTTAGCAGCCTCTATGACAAACCTGAAGTTTCTGAGCCTGATGAGACCATATTCCTGCCTGACTGTCATATAGATACCGACCTGGAACTCTTGTTCCCCGATCAATATGTCTCAAACATCAGTGAGAGGGTGGAGCTGTATAGAAAACTGGATGCCATTAAAGATGAAAAAGCCCTGGAAGAGTTCAGGGCCATGCTCACTGACAGGTTCGGAATTCTGCCTTCCCCATCGGAAGAGTTATTGAAGGTGGTACAACTCCGATGGCTGGCTCAACGGACAGGTGTTGAAAAAATGGTATTGAAAAAGAGCATTCTGATCACGTATTTTGTAAGCAATCCGGAATCACCATTCTACCGGTCACAAAAGTTCAAGGAGGTGATTGAAAATATTCAGACTCATCCTGGTCTTTTCCGAATGCGTGAAGATCAGGAAAAGTTGAGCCTGAGAAGCGATCAAGTTAATTCGGTGGAAGAAGCCTACAAGATTCTGCTTAGATTAAGTAAGGGATAGCACAGATGAACCTAATACTCGACCTGGGAAACACTTATGGCAAGATCGCTGTTTGCGACAACAAAAAAGTTGTGGAAGCAGCCACCTATGAAATTATCACCAGCAGGGAGATTTCCTATTTTCACGTTCGGTACAGTAGCCTGAAAGGGGTGATTATCTCATCAGTGGTGAACTACTCCAGGGAGATCATAGATTATTTGCGGAGCCTCTATACTACCTGCATCGAATTGGACCATTCCACCCCCATTCCTCTTGAGAACAGGTACCTCACCCCGGATACACTGGGTTACGACAGAATCGCTGCAGCGGTGGGAGCGTATACTATATGCCCGGGAAAAAACGTTCTGGTCATAGATGCCGGCACGGCCATCACCTATGATATAGTCACAGCAAAGGGCGAATTTTTGGGGGGAAACATCTCCCAGGGTATTGAGATTCGGTTTAAATCGCTCAACAAGTATACCTCCCGTTTACCACACCTCGAGCGCCCCGTGGAGACTCCACCTTTGGTGGGAAGCACTACCAAGGAGGCCATCCAGTCGGGTATCATAAACGGATTGTTGTTCGAAATGGACGGATTTATTGATGCCATAAGTAAAGAATACCCTAAATTACAGGTAGTTTTAACCGGTGGCGACGCAAAATACTTTGTAGGAAAGCTAAAAAATAGCATCTTTGTGGACCCAAATCTGAACCTGATAGGACTTAACAGAATATTGGAACACAATGCAGACAGAGAGATATAGGCCATTTTTGGTCAGTTTGGTTTTTGCCCTGATTATTTTCTTCCCCCTAAGCGCCCAATTCAATACTTACTCGCCTTATACCCGGTTTGCGCTGGGTGATCTGGCCAAGCAGGGCTTCGGACAGCAACAGGCCATGGGAGGAACCGGACTTGCTATTAATGAGGGCAACAGGATCAATCATCTGAATCCAGCCTCATTTACGGGACTTGACAGCACTTCAGTCTATTTCGATTTCGGTGCCAACACCTTTCATAACCAGTATCAAACGGAGAATTATTCCAATACCTGGTGGAACATGAATTTGCACCACATAGCTTTTGCCTCCTCCATGGGAAAGTACCTGGGAGTCTCGGCCGGGGTAGTTCCTTATAGCAGCATAGGTTATAATATTAAGCAGGAGTATGACGACCTGACCACTGGATTGGCCATGGACACCTATTACAAGGGAGAAGGCGGTATTATGAATGTCTATGTGGGGACAGCAGTGAAACTGCTGGACAGGATCTCCCTGGGAGTTACCATGAATTACCTGATGGGCAAACTCACCAGGGAACGACTAGTCGAATTTCCCACTCATCCCGAATATTCCACACCCTCCTCCATTGAGAACATCAACCTGAGAAAACCAGTATTTACCCTGGGACTGCAATACAAGGAGGTTTTCGGCGACAAGTTCTTCTTTTCGGTAGGGGGCGTATATGATTTTAAGGCTAACGCCAAGGTCTCTAACGATTACAAAGTCAACAACCTGTTTTATACCGATGATCCTGCCTGGATCAATGATTCTGTGGCAATCGATCCAAATTACATACTTGGGGCAGATACTTCGGTCAACGATTTCATCATTCCGCAAAGAATGGGCATTGGTTTTGCCTTTGGGATTCCCAACAAACTGACTATCACCGGAGATTTCTACAAACAGGACTGGACTGGTTCCATGTCGGACGCTAACTATGCCACGACAAACGCAACTTCTATGCACTTCGGACTTGAATATATTCCCGATGTAGAATCCATCAGAGGTTACCTTAAACTGATGAGTTACAGGGCGGGAGGGTACTATTCCAACTCCTACCTGAAGGTAAATGGTCAACAATTGGAGGACTATGGCATAACTTTTGGGGTAGGCTTACCGGTAAAAACCTTAAGATCGAGTATAAATGTGGCATTCACACTGGGTACCAGGGGTACCACAGAGTACAATTTAGTGAAAGAAAATTATGGTATTATAACATTTAATGTAACT
>SPBY01000090.1 GCA_004525825.1 Bacteroidia bacterium | reverse complement strand
AGAGTTACGGCCATGCATACAGTGCCTTATTGAAAGAGGAAGGATTTCCCACCGGTATAACTTCACGATATCCCATCGAAGATATACAAAGATTCACGGAAGGTTTCCATCATGGATTGTTGCGTGTACGAATACAAGGAATATATTTTTATGTTATTCATTTGCATCCTTCCAACTGGGAAACCCGGAAGACTGAAATCCACCAGATCCTGGAGAATATTAAAGAGCTTCCACCTGATTCGAAAGTTATCCTGGTGGGTGACTTTAATACTTTTTCTCCACTTGATTCAGTGTATTATTCCCATGGAAGACTGGAACCTTTTTTCAATGAGCTTGATTTACATTACGGGGGAAAAAACCTGAACAATGGTAAGCTGGATTATACAGTAATCCAGGAAGTAATGGACTTTGGTTTAATTGATCTCGAGGCCAGTTTGCGACCTGCCTCCTATAAGTTTTCCGGAAGCTTTCCAACACAAATAGAAAAAGAAGGCGAACATGGGGATCGGAGACGGCTGGATTATGTTTTTGCATCCGGGAATCTGGCTAAAAATGTCACTAAAGCTAAAATCATTAGCTCTGACACTGCTCTCATCCTATCAGATCATTTGCCTGTGGTGGTAGATTTGGGTACGGATTTCTAGCCTCCATTTTTTTGTATCTTGTTTACATGTTGAAGGGCTTTGAAAATTACCTGAAGGAGCAGAAGCTTTGCAAGGCTGGCGACCGCATCCTGCTTGCCGTGAGCGGCGGGATCGATTCGGTGGTCATGGCTCACCTCTTCCACTCGGCTGGATACGATTGTGCAGTGGCTCATTGTAATTTTCAGCTTCGGGGAGAGGATTCTGAAGGGGATGAAGCCTTCGTCCGGGAGCTGGCCGGATACCTCGAAATGCCTGTCTTTGTGAAGCGCTTCGATGTGGATAGGGTGATCCAAAACAAAGGGATTTCCGTACAGATGGCAGCCCGCGAGCTGCGCTATGAGTGGTTCTCAGAGCTTCTCTCCGAAGAAGCGATGGACCTGGTGGCTACCGCTCATAATAAGAACGACTCGGTGGAAACCTTCTTTCTCAACCTGTCGCGTGGTTCAGGAATCAGGGGTCTAAAAGGCATTGCATCCAGGCGCGAAAAGATTATCAGGCCCATGCTCTTTGTCACCCGCCAGGAGATTGAGACTTACAGGCAGGAACAGGGAATCCAATACAGGGAGGACGCCAGCAACTTTGAAACCAAATACCTGAGAAATAAGATCAGGCACGATGTGATCCCGGTGATGGAGCAGATCAATCCCGGTTTTATTGAATCCATGAGCAGAAGCATGATCCAGCTGGGCGAGATTTACGAAATCTACCGCGACTCCATTGAACAGAAGCGCTCTGCTCTGTTCGAAGAGCATTCGGAACTGATCATCATCGATGCCCGGAAGCTTGGTGAGCTGCATCCTTTGAAAACCTGGCTTTTCGAACTCTTTTCACCCTTCGGGTTTTCCCGCTCCCAGTGCGAAGACATCGAGAAGATCATGGAGGCCGGACCGGGTAGCCGCTCCATCTCCCCCTCCCACCAATTATACAAGGACCGGGAACACTTGATCCTCATCCCCTCTCAGCCAAATTCTTTTGACCGTTACTACCTGGACGGTCCAGATAAACACTCCGCTCTTCCCTTCTCCCTGGATATAAAAGTGATGGAGAGAGAGGAGCTTGGACCGATCCCCAAGGATCCCATGTGCGCCTGTCTCGACCTGGACGAGATCCAGTTCCCGCTGACCATCAGGCACTGGGTGCATGGTGATTACTTTTATCCATTGGGAATGAACCAGATGAAAAAGCTGAGCGATTACTTCGTAGACAACAAGATCCCGGTCCCGGAGAAAGAAAGCACCTGGATCATGGCTTCTGGAAAAAAGATTGTATGGATCATGGGGCAGCGGATCGATCACCGCTTCAGAATCACGCCCGATACCCGTAAGGTACTTTTGCTAAGACTCCAGACCGATGTTGGACCTTAGCATGGCGAAGAATTCTTTGAGCTTCTCTTTGTCCCTCGACCTGATCATCTCAATCAGGGCTTCCATCTGCACACTGATTCTCTCTACCTGTCTCAGGCTGTAGGGACTCAACAGAATTTCAGAAAGCAGGTAGTCGTCCTCGGAAAGTAATCCTTTGGCAATGCTGTTATGCTTTCTAAAGGTGGTGCCCGGCGCCTCCTGCTCCTTCATGCAGGCAGCAAACACCATGGTGGAGGCGAATGGGATCGACAATGAATAGGCGATGGTTTTATCGTGTTCCTGGAAAGTATAATCATGGATTTTGATCTTCAGGCCGCTGTAGAATTCCCTGAAGAACTCCTTCCCTTCCTCATCCGATTCAGAGATGATGATGGCATTTTGATCGCTCAGGTCTTTGACATTGCCAAAGGTGGGACCAAACATGGGGTGGGTCGATACAAAGCGCCTGCCCAGTTTCTGGTAGTATTCAGCCAGTCCGCTCTTTACTGAGGTGATATCGGAAATAATGCATTTCTCAGGGAGATAGGAAATAATCTCATCAAAAAGTGGCAGGGTCTGATCGAGACTCACTGCATTGATCAACAGATCGGGAGTAAAATCTGCAATCTCATCGAAATAGAGGAACTTCCTTGAATTGAAGAAGTACTTCAACTTGCTTCGGTCCACATCATATACTCCTACTTCATAATCGAGGCAGAGCGACTCCACCAGCCATGAGCCCATGTTTCCGGCTCCTATAATTGCTATACGCATGTTCCTTTACTCATTTGTGTTTAAATATCCGTCCGGTCTGTTGCGCCTGGAGCATAAAGTCGGCCATTACAATGGCCGCAGCTGCCTCTAGCACCGCAGGTACACGAAGGGCGATGCAGGTATCGTGCCTTCCTTCAATGCTAAGTTCCTCCATTTTCCCGCTTTGCATATTCATGGTGCGCTGGGCCTGATGGGTACTGGAGGTGGGTTTCACAGCCACTCTGAAAATGATCTCGTTCCCGTTGGAAATGCCCCCGTTGATCCCCCCAGCATGGTTGGTCTCCGTGTTTCCTTGGGAGTCAATGATGTTATCGTTGTGCTCACTGCCTTTCATCCTGGCTGCCTCGAATCCTGAACCAAACTCAATGCCTTTGATGGCCGGAATGGAGAAAACCATATGACTCATCACCGCCTCCAGGGAATCAAAGAAGGGTTCTCCAAGACCTACCGGTACCTCTGAAATCCTGCATTCTATGATCCCACCGATGGAATCCTGTATTTCAATGGCATTGTCCAGGGCCGATTCTATTTGGGTGCTACCTCCCACTTCAAGAATGGCTGACTCTACTTTTGCGGGTGCTATGATTTTACGGGCCACTACTCCAGCGGCCACCAGTCCCAGGGTCAGACGACCTGAAAAATGGCCACCTCCACGGTAATCCTGGTAACCCCCGAATTTTTGCTGACCTGTAAAATCAGCGTGTCCCGGTCTGGGAATGTCTTTCAGGAGGCTGTAGTCGCGCGACCGGGTATTGGTATTATCAAACTGTACCATTACGGGAGCTCCGGTAGTAAGTTCGTTGAATACGCCACTCATGATGCGGGGAATATCCGGCTCCTGTCTCGGAGTGGTCCCTTTGGCACCGCTTTTTCGTCTGGCGAGTTCTGCTTCAAAGTCGGAAGTTTTCAAAGGAATCCCGGCCGGGCAGCCATCCATTACTATGCCCACCGACTCTCCGTGAGATTCTCCGTAAATACTGATCCTGAATAGTTTACCGAATGAGTTCATGACTTATCAATCACTTTATATATTTCATTCATCTCTTTTATACTCAATTGTCCCGGAGCCGTCTCCTTCCCCTCCCCCAGGGAAGCAAAGGTGAATGCTCCTCCCAGGTAGGGGCTCAATATCCTGAGGATTCTGCCCAGGGGTCCCATCCCAAGAATCACCTTCTGTCCGGGCAGGCCATAGAGGGCTATCAGGTTCAGAATATCGCCGGTACCGTTGACGCGGGTGGCAATTTTTGCTATGTCCCCTCCCCTTTCAAAACAACCGATCATCACCGATTCCAGATCCTCCAGACCAGGCGTTCTTTCAAAATTGTGGTAGGACACAATGAGCTTCGCACGGTTTAAGTCTGCACACTGTTTTATATCGCTCAGAAAGGCGTCCGGCGATTCTGTTTCCACATCCACATAAGCGGCTCCCAGTTCCAGACCCTGTTTCAGCAGGGCTGCTCTTTCCTCGTCATTATAGATTCCCGGCCTGCAGGTAAGCACCGTGGGGATTGATTTTGGAATGGCCGGGAACAATTTTTCCGGTTTCTCACCGATCAGATCCAGTCTCAGTTCGAGCAAAGCGGCGCCCGATTGCACAGCCTTTTCAAGTTGGTTCCTATGGGATACGCTAACACAGATCATGAATCATGCTTTTTAATTCAGTCAGAGCAATGGGTTTTATCACAGTACTTCCTGGTCCGTCGAGCAGCACAAAGTGAACAAACTCCCCGCTTTTCTTCTTATCCTTCCGGATATTCAGAAACAATTCATCCGGGTCAAGTCTCATTTCAACCGGAAGTCCTGCAGAAGAGACGATCTGTTGCAAACGATCTACTTCAGCCGAAGGAAGAAGTCCCAGGTTGTTTGAAAGCTGAGCTGCCATAATCATGCCCATACCCACTGCTTCTCCATGAAGCACCTTTTGGTGCCGTTCGATGGCATGACCCATGGTGTGTCCGAAATTCAAAATTCTCCGGAGGTCCGACTCTTTCTCATCTTTCTCTACCACATCCACCTTGATAGCTGCCGAGACAGATACCACATGTTCCAGTACCTCAATCTCCTGTGTAAGCAATAACTCCATATGCTTCTCCAGGTATTCCATAAACTGAACATCCCAGATGGCTCCGTATTTAATCACCTCGGCAATCCCGGAAACGTACTCCCTATTTGCAAGTGTGCTCAGCAATGAGAGGTCACACCATACGAAGGAGGGTTGGCGAAAATTTCCCACCATGTTCTTATAACCATCCAGGTTTACGCCGTTCTTACCCCCGATGCTTGCGTCCACCTGGCCCAACAGGGTGGTGCTGATAAAACCAAAGGGGACCCCTCTCAAATAGGTGGAAGCCACGAATCCGGCCACATCCGTGGCCAGTCCTCCTCCTACTCCCACCAGCATTGTGGAGCGATCGGCCTCAAGCTTCACAAGTTCCCTGTATATGCTTTCAACAGTTTGCAGTGTCTTATATTGCTCTCCTGAAGGAACAGTGATGGTCCTGAATGTTTCGAAAATATCGTGGTGCTGACAAAGTACATGTTCATCCACCAACAAAACAGCTTCCTGGCCCAAAGACTTCAGATCAGACCAAAGGTGCTCACCTACTACAATTTCAGTGCTTCCGGCAGGAGTATTCAGCTTCATCCGTTGCATCCCTTCTACTCTTTATTCATGACGCTGGTTTGATGGTTGATCGATTCCTGGTGAATTGACCGGAACAATTTAATAATAAACTCTTCACTAAGCCCCTTTCTGCTACCCAGTTGTAACCTGGTTTTCAACATATCGTCCCAGCGCTTGGTCTGCAGAATGGTAATGTTGTTTTCCTTTTTGTGTGAGCCTATCTTTTCAGAAACCTGCATCCTCTCCTCCAGAAGGTTGATGATCCGGTCATCCAGTTTATCGATCTGGTCGCGTAACACGGCCATGGTAAGCATGAGTTCCTCGTTCACCTCAGGATCCCTGAATATCAGTCGGTCGAGGATTTGCTGAAGCCCTTCCGGCGTTACCTGCTGATTGGCATCACTCAGTGCTTTGTCCGGATTGCAGTGGGTCTCGATGATCAGGCCATCGAAGTTCAGGTCCATGGCTTTCTGTGAGATATCAAAGAGGAACTCGCGGTTGCCGCAAATGTGACTGGGATCGGTGATGATGGGCATTTCAGGAATCCGCCTGCGGAGTTCTATGGGAACCT
This sequence comes from Bacteroidia bacterium, assembly GCA_004525825.1. Classification (GTDB taxonomy): domain Bacteria; phylum Bacteroidota; class Bacteroidia; order Bacteroidales. The sequence goes on along the minus strand of SPBY01000090.1, from coordinate 3,212 downwards.
GCCACTGGGGAACATTGCGGTACAGGGTTTTGTCATAGCTGGAAAAGCCCCTGTGTATGGCTGCAATCTGCTTGATGCCCGAATTGTTGATTCGTTCGATGGCCCCGATCCAGAGGTCCACATCCGGATTCACGGGATTCTTCACCATTACCGGGATATTCACCCCGCGAAGACTGTCAGCTATGTCCTGCACGGCAAAAGGATTGGCTGAAGTCCGGGCTCCTATCCAAAGAATGTCGACTCCGTACTTCAATGCCTCATACACATGCTTCACATTGGCCACCTCGGTGGAAACCATCATTCCGGTCTCCTTTTTTACGGTCTGCATCCATTTGAGTCCCACCGAGCCTACACCTTCAAAGGCATTGGGCCGGGTCCGGGGTTTCCATATTCCGGCGCGAAAAATCTTGATCCCCATCTTGGCCAGGGGAATGGCTGTATTCAACATCTGTTCTTCGGACTCCGCACTACACGGTCCCGCGATAATCACAGGTTTTGAAAATATCTCTCCGCCAAGGGATATGGGTTCCAGTTCTACGTCTACTACCATAACACAAATTTATTCAAATACTGATTTTCCTTTTCTATATTCACCCAGAATGCCCAGGGAAGGGGTAAAAGGGCCGATGGCCTCCAGGGATTTTTTGTACATATCGTAATCATTGATCTCCACATCCACGAAAAACATGTATTCCCAATCTTTCCCGGGAATGGGCATGGACTGGATCTTGGCCAGGTTGATTTCGTAGTATGAGAGGATGGAGATGATTTTGGAGAGTGAACCGAATTTGTGCGCCACCGTAAAAAAGATCGAGGCCTTGCTGACCTCTTCCGGCGGAATGATAACCCCGTTCTCTGCCAGGATCAGGAAACGGGTATAGTTCATCTTGTTGGTCTCAATACTCTCAGCAATGATCTCCAGTCCATATTTATCAGCCGCCAGTCTGCTGGCGATAGCTCCCGTATCCCTGGCTCCCTTCTCAGCAATATCACCAGCACTTAAGGCGGTGTCGATGCTTTCGACCAATTTGATGCCGGGATGTTTGTCAAAAAAATCCTGGCACTGAAGTATGGCCATGGGATGAGAATAGACCTCCTTGAGTTCTTCAAGCTTTACTCCAGGCAGGGCCACCAGGTTCTGCTTAATCCGCAAATAGATCTCTCCGTTTACATGCATTTTGGAGTTGATGATCAGATTGTAGTTGGGAATGATGCTCCCCGCCAGTGAATTTTCGATGGCCATGATGCCATAATCGCACTGCCGGTCCTTCAGGGAAACAAGCATATCCCTGAAAGTGTTTCTTGGAAGAATCTCAATCTCCTCATTTTCAAAGTAATGATGAGCAGCGATTTCATGAAATGCGCCGTATCCTCCCTGTATTGCTATCTTTTTCGTCATCTTTTTAAAACAAAAAAACCCGACCTAATAGCCGGGTACCGAATGCATAAAGTGAGCCCGACCAGCTATCTGCAGGTAAAAAAATAAAAATAATATGCTGAGCTACTGTATGCCATGATTAATACAATCGGGTGTAAACCTAAGCAATTATTAGCAAAATAGCAAGTCTCCTAACAAATCGAAAGTAGTGAACCGGACAAAAATAAACTTTTATTAATATTGCTATATGAAGCAAAAGGAACTCTTCGAAAAGGTGATTGAATATTTCTCGGAAGCCATGCCCATAGCTGAAACCGAACTTGAGTACACCGATCCCTATGAACTTATAGTCGCAGTCATCCTTTCTGCCCAGTGCACCGACAAGCGGGTCAATATGATCACACCTAAGTTCTATGAAGCCTTCCCCAATGCCAGCTCCCTGGCAGCAGCAGAACAGGACCAGGTTAGGGAGTTGATCAAAAGCTGTTCCTACCCAAACAACAAGGCCAAACACCTGCTTGGCATGGCCCGGATGCTGGAAGAGGAATTCAAGGGGGTGGTCCCCGATACTATGGAGGAGCTCCAGAAATTGCCTGGGGTGGGACGAAAAACAGCCAATGTGATACTGTCTGTAGCCTTTCAGAAGCCTGCCATGGCAGTGGATACCCACGTTTTCAGGGTGGCGGCCCGCATCGGTTTGACCAGTGGGGCAAAGAATCCTTACGAGACCGAGATGCAATTGATCAAACACATCCCTGAAGAGAAGATTCCACTGGCTCATCACTGGCTGATTCTCCATGGGCGCTACGTGTGTACTGCCAGAAATCCCAAATGTGACAAGTGCGGGATTGCACCTATCTGCCATTTTGTTAATAAGAAGAAGAAACCCTAAACGGACAATTTTCGTACATTTAGGCAATCCGATAAGACTAGTAAAGCAGTCGGAACGATGAGTTGGACGGCGAGTGAGGACACGAATATCAGGAGTGCTTAGATCTTTTTAAATAGGGCCCGAATCCCTTGTAAATAGGGAGACTCAAGGAATTTAACAGGCTTTTTGTAATTCAAAAAAAAGTGTTATTTTTACTCAATAAGAAAGCTTCTAAAAAGGAAAAAAAACTGTCAATTGTGCAAAATTTTGCCTATAGTTCCATTTAACCCAGTGAATAAACCACCAACCTATGAACCGAAACGTATTATTACCGGGTAAATTCTTCCTTCTTATATTCGTCATGCTCGGTTTCATTCTTGCCGGATGTAACAGAGGAACGAAGAGCAAAGGCTCCGGGGAGTATGAAGCCTCAGGTACTGTTGACGCAGAGACTCAGGAACAGCTGAATACGGCAAAGAGGATTTTTTATTCCCTTCCCTCCCCTCTGGAAACTGCCATGCTGATAAAAAATGCAGGAGCAGAGTACAACGAAACCCTGATGAATCCCACTACTAATACCTCAAAGTATATTACCTCGAAAAGCAAAGCCCTGAACCTGGGAATCTACTCCACCGATCTGAGCTATGCCAGCCTTTTTGATCAGAACCAGGCAACCCTGAACTATATTGATGCGGCAAAACAGATGGCCGACGGACTGAATATACTTGATGCCATTGATGAAGCGACTGTAACCAGGCTTGAGGAGCAGATCAATAACCGGGATGCCATCATCGATATCATTTCTGAGACTTTAATGAATTCCAGTTCCTTCCTCAAAGAGAACAACATGGAAGGCACTGCTTCTGTGATCCTGGTGGGAGGATGGATAGAAGGTCTCTATATCGCCACCAACCTGGTGGATGAAAACAATCTGGAAGGCAGCAAATTGGTGGAAAGGATTGT
>SPBY01000227.1 GCA_004525825.1 Bacteroidia bacterium | reverse complement strand
TCCGCGGTAGGTGAGCAAAGCTCTGCCCTTGCGGCCCAGAATATTTCCTTCCCCTCCGAAATATTGCATTCTGCGGTCATAAATGAGCATCAGGGTATCGATTCTGCCTTCCCTGACCGGCCCTTCGGGAGCCTTATCAATGAAGCTGCGGTACATGGTAACTCCATCGAGATACATCATCTCGCTGGATGCGGGACATTCGTTAAAAGCCATCAGCCAGGTAGGGTGGGCATAATCATAGAGATCGAGCGTGAAGAAGGTCCTGTAAGCTGAGAGGTGCATCCCACATTGGATGCTGTCCTCACCTGTATCATATTTCGATCCGTTCCTGTCCTGGGAAACTGCAGTAACAACAAAGAGAAAAATCAGTGCTGACAGAATAAGTGGTTTGAGAGTCTTTCTCTTCATGGTTTCAATTTTTTTTAATCAAACAGTTTCAAAAATAGTGCCATCAAAACTGCTATCACTAAAATATGTTAACATATTTCATTAGCAAATTGTTCCAGATGGCATGTAAATCGCAGCTTCTTTTCCGTTTATCACACAGAATTTTTGTTCAAGTTCCCTGACACCCTCCCTGAGAGTAAAAATCTCTTTCGGTTCCATATTTTGACTCGATTTCCTGGAGTTTCTCCATGTACTGTTTTGGCTCGGATAAACATTTATATATAGGGGCGTTTATTTTTTGTCATCCATTTTTTCACTTGGAATAGCATAAATGTTTATGGTGTTTTGCCAGTTACACATTTCTTTTGCATTTTTTATTTCTTGAGTTTCAGTCCCTTGCGTAAAATCTTCAAAGTAGAACAAATTGTACCCTTGCATGCTAATTTGTTCAAATAATTCCATTTTTGCCTCATCCGGACTCTTTCCAAAACTTTCTGCTACTATTATTGGTTTGTGCTCTGCAATTAATTTGGAAATTGATTTTAATATCTCTTTATCATAACCTTCTGTATCTACCTTGATGAATGAAAGTTTGTCCATTTTCTCTTTGTAATTCTTTTTGAGATAGTCTAGTAAGTTCACTCCTTTCACTTTGTGAGGATAAATGAATTTCCCATGATTACTTTCTTTTGTTGATGAGATACCCCCATTTGCAAATGAAGCTTCAGACGAGATAAAATAATATTCTTCATCCTCAATAGAGATAGCGCTACATACCGGAATGATATTCGATTTATCTATGTTTAAGCTTGCGTTGACTTCTAATATCCTAAAAACATAGGGATTGGGATCAAATCCTAAAGTAACACCTTCTTTCCCGGCTGCTATGGCCATAGGAACAGTTGTATCCCCGATATTTGCACCAATATCAATCACAAAATCACCCCTTTTTATGAATCTTCTGTAGAAATTAATATCTGATTGGGTAATACTAACTGGTTTTACCAATGGATTTTCCCAGTTGGCAAATTCAATAACCCCATCTTCTTCTAAATCAAATTTGCTAATGCTATATGGATACTCTTTGGTAACACGTCTGGCTTTTTTTCTCTTGAAACTCTCTTTAAAATAGCTGATCATATCTTGTTTTTTATTTTTTTTATAAAATACCTTTCGATACCCATAGTTTTTAATCTGGCAAAAACATCGGGGATTTCGTATCTATATGTAAATCCAGGATCATCTTGTTGATTGCCAAATGATTTCCTGCCAATTATTACACAAGTTAGGCAAGTCTTTTTGGGCTTGCAATATTATCAAATCCAAATGATATAAATAGTTATTTTTGAGAATATAAAGGAATGATCAGATTTTCGCTAAGCGATTAAACCATCCTGTATGTATCTTATCTAATCGTTATTACCATATGTAAGCTAACACTATCCACCCGAAAGAAAGGAGAAATAAACATGAAAAAATGTAAGTTATCCATTCCCTTGCTTGTCTTATTCGTTTGCAATACCAACTTCTATGCACAAGACTGGCCTCAATATCTTGGCCCAAACAGAAATAGTACCTCACCTCAGACAGACATATTACGCTCCTGGCCTGAGAGTGGCCCGGAAGTACTATGGTCGGTGGATGTAGGAATCGGTTTTGGCGGAACGGTTGTGAAGGATGGCAAGGTCTATTTGCTGGATAGAGATGACAAGGTTGGTGATATGCTAAGGTGTTTTGACCTTTCCAGTGGTAAAGAGCTATGGGATTTTGGATATGCCGCTCCCGGATCTGTGAGTTTTCCTGGTTCTCGAAGTGTACCTACTGTGGACGGCAATTATGTTTATTCGTGTGGTCCCTATGGTGACTTGTACTGCATAGATATTAACTCACATGAGCCGGTTTGGAATAAGAATGTTTGGGCCGATTTTGGGGGTGATGAAATTCCAAGGTGGGCTATCAGTCAGTGTCCTATAGTTTACGGTGATTTGCTTATAGTCGCTTCCCAGGCTCCTGAGGCAGGTGTTGTGGCCTATGAAAAGCTCACTGGCAAGGTGATATGGCATACTCCGGCTCTTGGACCTGTGGGCTATGTCAGCCCGGAAATTGTAAAAGTGAGTGGCGAGGAACATGTTGTTATGATTACAGCTGCTGGTGGAGGTAGGGGAAGCGTCGCCACTGGAGGTAAAGTTGTTGGAATGGAACCGCTTACCGGAAAAATTCTGTGGGAATATGCGAACTGGAATTGTCGTATTCCAGTTCCGGGCGCAATAGACGCCGGTGAGGGTAGGGTCCTTATTATTGGTGGGTACGAGGCCGGTGCAGCCATGCTTAAAGTCGAGAAAACTGCAGAGGGCAGCTACAATGTATCAGAGCTTTATAAAACCGTTGAATTTGGAGCACATACCAAGCCAGCAATATTGCATGATGGTTATTTTTATGCTCAATACTCAACCAATGAGCGACGTGACGGCCTGGTGTGTATGAGCATGGATGGTGAAATTAAGTGGAAAACAAAACGTTCACCTGTGTTTATGCGAGGCAGTATGATTCTGGCCGACGGACTGATTTTGGCTAGCGATGGTGAACAGACTTTATATCTGATAGAGCCAGACCCATCTGAATTCAAGCCACTTGCATCATCAGAATTGCTCGTAGCAAATCCAGGAGATGAGCAAATGGTTGAAAGATTTGGAAACCAAAACTGGGCGCCAATGGCCCTGGCCGATGGCAAGCTCCTGATCAGAGATCAAAGCCGGTTAATGTGTGTCAAAGTTGCCAATGATTGAGGGATTTCCTTTCATCAGGGATCATTTTTTCTAATTAATACGCCCACTTCTTGAAGCGTTTCGACATCAATATCTCTGATCTTTCCTTCGTAATTTGGACCCACATCAATGGAGAAAATGTTTCCATATTTAACTGCACCCAGATAATCCTGGTAAAGCATTTCTGCTGGATGACACAGTGAATCATGTTTGGGTAATGAATAAAACCACATTGCACCGCCCTCATGAGGAGGCAAAATAGGGTATGTAAACTCGGCTACCTGATACCCTTTATAATTAGCCTCTGCATCTTTATTATACTTTGTTGCACTTGCATCACCCACAGGCCCGGGTTTCCCCAATTCTCTTAACGACAATCTACCTGCTGGTTCTCCATGGTTAAATCCAATGAAACAATTGGGTTGAAACTTATGTACCCATTCGACGGTTTCCTTATGGTTCAATCCCCCATCTCCAACAGCATGATCCATCCAGAAAAACTCAATAGGACCATATAGGGTGCAAAGCTCTTCTAACTGTGCCTTCTTCATTTCAGGGTCTATGCCTTTTCCCTGCTCATACCCTTTGCCGTCCACAGCCCCTGGCCAGTTCCAGTCACCTTCAGAAAAGTATAGTGCCAGTTTGATCCCGTATTTATCGCATGAATTCCTCAGTTTAGCCAAAACATCCATGCCAATCGGGCTGTTTGTGACTTTTTTATCGGTGGTTTTGGTATCCCATAAACAAAACCCATCGTGATGTTTGGAAAGAAATAAAATGTATCCCATTCCGGCATCTTTAGCGACCTTGCACCATTGATCAGTATCGCAAGCTGAAGCTTTAAAATAGGAAGCATCTTTATCCAATGTTGGTGTCCATTCATCCCCATAGAAAGTACTGAATGACCAACAGATAAACATGCCAAATTTCATGTCTGAAATATTTTTGGCTCTTATAGTATCAGCTAATACCTGTTCACTGTGAATATTTAATTTTCCGTATTCAGTCGAATTCTGGTCCGGTTCACCCTTTTTACTGGTGTTACAAGACATTAGTAAGATCAGTAGTAAACTGGTATACAAAATCTTTTCCATGATAATTACTTTAAATTAGCCTTATGGTTCAGTGTTGTGTTCAGTACTTTTTACTCTTCATAATTACTCCTGTGGACCAGTTCATTTTCGTCAGACTATAATCTTCACGTTTTTCTAAATATTCTAAAAGTCTATCCACATTGTCTTCGTGTCCTTCAGGCCAGTTAGGCTGGGTTTGTTTAGAATAATTGCGTCGTCCATATTTTTAAGAAATGTATGTATCATAATATTTAGCATACGATTGATAAGTAAAACCAAGGGCATCTTTCGCAATGCTGGACCCGGCTACAAGAATGTCAAACCCATGAAAACAACCCTTGTAGAATTTAAATTCCACAGGGATGCCTTCCTTTTTCAATGCCTCTACGTACTCTATGTTTTCGTCTCTGAAAGGTTCAAATTCACCAACAAAAGTTATAGTTGGAGGAAAATTCTTGTAATCAGTATTTCTAGCGGCGGCAGCGTATTTAGGAATGTCCTCTCCTTTTACTTCTTTTAAATATGAGTTCCAGGCCAAGGAGTTTGTTTTGGTATTCCATACGGGAACGTGAATATCCTTCGCTGAATCCGTAATTTGGCGGTCGTCAATCATAGGATATATTGGCATTTGAAATGCAATATTTACTACTTGAGTATCTCTCGCTTTCCATGTAATGGCCGTCGTTAATCCACCTCCTGCACTATGTCCTGCAACGATAAAATTACTTGAATGAATCCCAAGCGTGTCTGCATTTTCTTTAGCCCATAATAAAGTATCAAAACAATCATTAAATCCTGCAGGAAAAGGTGTTCTAAGTGCTTTTCGATAATCTGGTGCAATGATGACACACGGCCTTGTCTCGATAAATTTTTTGATTACTCCCAAAGAAAATTCAGGATTCATAGCAACGTAACCTCCGCCATGGCAATATAACATGGCAGGTAACTTTCCATTAATATTGAGTGGTTTGAAAATTCTAATACGGATATCTGGTCCGCCATTTTTACTTGGGATAAAGCGCTCCTCACAGGATAGTCCCTTAATATTTTTTCCTTTGAAAAAATTCAAACTGAAATTTATAAGATTGATCCCCCATGTTCTACTTAATAGAAATGAAAGTATTTTGAGCGGACCGAAAGATGATCTCAACTCTTTGTCAACCATACTTTTTGTTACTTTCATTTGTTTTGGATTTTAAGGAATTACTACCCCTATGCTACCTTTTAATTTGAACAGATGCCCATGAGCCGTTAATTGTATTTACCTAAATAAAGATAAGGGATAAGGCTGTAGAATTCAATAATTTAAATCCAAAGACTGATTTTGGATTACCTTGCTAGACGTAAGAATATGTTGATAAGACCAAAGAAGGGGATCCTGTAGTCAAATCAATGCGCAGGACCGAACCAATACCAGAGGAAGATCTTACACCAGATGAGGTTGAAGTAGAAAACCTTCAGATCTTCCTACAAAATTGGACCATATTCAGCAGAGGCCTATTCCAGGCAAAGAAAACACAACACCGCGCAGGAGGAGTCGGATATAGTATATTAT
>SPBY01000602.1 GCA_004525825.1 Bacteroidia bacterium | reverse complement strand
TACCTATGCGGCCCTCAGGTACAAATGGGGCATTCAGAACGCCTGTTCTCCCAGCCGCTTTATTAAAGAGATCGACAAGAAGTACCTGGAGCTTCCGCCCGACTTCTTCCCGGTCCTCCCGGGCAAGGGGCAGGTCGAGCCAGAGAAAGAAAAGTTTGTCCCCCTGGCTTACCGGAAGGCCATGGAACGCAAATCCCAGCCCACCAATATCCAGTCGGGTGGGCGAAAACTGATTAATGTGAACCAGGCCGCACGCCCGTCATACCCTGCCCAATCCTCTCCACCTCCTAAAGACTTTAACCCTTCGGATCCCGGATTAATCAAAGTGGGCACCAGGGTGGAGCATCCCCGCTTTGGCATCGGGGAGGTGCATGCTTTGGAGGGAGCGGATTCCAACATCAAAGCCACCGTTCTTTTTCCCATCGGTACCAAACAGCTCTTGCTCAAGTTTGCAAAGCTCAGGGTGGTGGATTAAAAAGAAAGAAGTACTTTTGTAAAAAATCAATCCATATGTCATACGATTATAACTCCAGCCGAGATAAGCTGATCCTTCCCGAATACGGAAGAAATATCCAAAAGATGGTGAACCATATTAAAACCATCGAGGACCGTGAAGAAAGAAATAAGGCTGCACAAACCGTGATTGCAGTGATGGGCAACCTCAATCCACATTTGAGAGACGTGACTGACTTCAAGCATAAGCTCTGGGATCACCTGGCCATCATTTCCGATTTCGAGCTTGACATCGATTCACCTTACGTAACACCGGAAAGGGAATCACTGCAAAGCAAACCCAAGAAAGTCCCCTACCAGCAGCATAAGATCAAAAAGAAGCATTATGGCCGCTCCATCGTGCTGATGATTGAGAAAGCAGTGGCCCTGGAGCCAGGGGAAGAAAAAGACGACCTGGTCAAAATGATTGCCTATCATATGAAAAAATCCTACCTCACCTGGAACCGCGAGGCTGTCAGCGATGAGGAGATCTTTGGAGATATGAAGAACCTGTCGGGGGGTGTTCTTGAGGCCAATCCCGACCTGAAACTCCCGGAAACAAAGGATATTCTTGCCAAGAACCGCCCCGTCATCAAGAAGAAGAACGGTGGAGGCAAAAAGAAGCAGTACCATCAGCAAAAATAGACATCACTCCTGATTCATGGGGAAGTTCGTCATTGAGGGGGGACGCAGCCTGAGAGGGGAGATCACTCCACAGGGTGCGAAGAACGAAGCACTACAAATCCTGTGTGCCACCCTGCTGACTTCTGATCGGGTCACCGTCCATAACCTTCCGCGCATCCTGGATGTGCTTTTGCTCATCCAGCTGCTCCGTGATCTGGGTGTTCAGGTGGAAGAGCTTGGCAGTAACAGCTATTCTTTTCGTGCAGAAGAGGTGGATCCGGAATATTTTCTGACCGAGGCATATGTCCGGCAATCGGCAGCGCTGCGAGGATCGGTAATGATTCTCGGACCCTTGCTGGCACGATTTGGAAAGGCAGTGCTCCCCAAACCGGGAGGAGATAAGATAGGAAGAAGAAGGCTCGATACACATTTCCTTGGTTTTCAGGCGCTGGGAGCGAAATTTGATTTTGACCATGCTGAAAACTTCTACCAGGTCAATGCTTCCCGGCTGGAAGGCGCCTACATACACCTCGACGAGGCATCGGTGACCGGAACCGCCAACATTATCATGGCCAGCGTCTTGGCCCATGGCACCACCACCATTTACAATGCCGCCTGTGAACCCTACATCCAGCAGCTTTGTCGCATGCTAGTGAAAATGGGAGCAAAGATTTCAGGCATTAGCTCCAACCTGCTGACCATCGAGGGAGTGGATTCACTGGGGGGGACAGAGCACAGCATTTTACCGGATATGATTGAGGTGGGCAGTTTCATTGGTATGGCTGCCATGACCCGCTCTGAACTAACCATTAAAGATGTGGCGGTGGATCATCTGGGCATCATTCCGGCCTCGTTCCGTCGCCTGGGGATAATTGTGGAGCAGCAGGGCGATCATCTCCATATCCCGGCACAGGATCACTACACCATTGAAACCTTTATCGACGGGGCCATCATGACCATAGCAGATGCACCCTGGCCCGGTCTGACCCCCGACCTGCTGAGCGTGATCCTGGTTACAGCCACCCAGGCCAAAGGGAGTGTACTGATCCATCAGAAGATGTTTGAGAGCCGGCTCTTCTTTGTGGATAAACTCATTGATATGGGTGCCCAGATCATCCTGTGCGATCCTCACCGGGCCACTGTCATAGGAATAGACCATTCCATCCGGCTCAGGTCCACTACCATGTCCTCGCCCGATATAAGGGCAGGGGTGGCACTTCTGATTGCAGCCATGTCGGCAGAAGGTACCAGCACCATCTATAATATTGAGCAAATTGACCGAGGCTATGAGGAGATTGATACCAGGCTAAACAGGCTGGGGGCTTCCATTCGTCGCGATTCCTGAAGATTCTTTATATTTGCCCCAACCCTAAACCTAAATCATGAAAACTGTACCCTACATTTTTCTGTCAGCGCTATTCCTGTTATCCTGCGGTCCCCAAGGAGGGAACAGTGCAAAGAACGAGGCAAAGAACGGAGTGGAGACCGGCAT
>SPBY01000714.1 GCA_004525825.1 Bacteroidia bacterium | reverse complement strand
TGAATATTGAATACAGATATCAGGAAACTGAAACCCTGTTCCTGGATATCTTCGATTCAGTAGGCCGAAAAATCCTAATGAAACAATACTCAAACGTAAGTGAGATAAGGGAGACCATAGATGTGACCGGAATGGCCCAGGGCATTTATTACCTGAGGCTCCGCTCAAATCAGCAACAGCTTCTCCGGCAGATAGTCATATACTAGGACAAGACGGTCAAATAGAAACTGCGGGAGGCCACCCGTTTACTGGGAAAATTATACTTTTATCTCCCGAATGAGTAATCTCTTGCCATATTGTAAGGACCTGCCCACTACTCCTGTCCTGGAAATTGGTGTGGTACTGGTTACCGGTGCAACGGGGTACATTGGCGGACGCTTGGTCCGGGAATTGATCGAGCGTGGTTACAAAGTACGGGTGATGGTCAGATCCTATTCGGCCGAATATCTTGATCGGTGGCCTGGTGCAGAGGTGATTGTAGCAGATGCGACAAGTGTAGATCAACTGAAAAAGGCACTGAATAATGTCTCTGTTGCCTATTACCTCATTCATTCCATGTTGGTTGCGAGGAAGAGGTTCATGTCCTCAGAAAGACAGGTGGTTGAAAATTTCCGTCTTGTTGCCGAAGAAATGAATGTGCGCCGGATCATATATCTGGGGTCACAGGGCATAGAAGGTGTCGAATTGAAAGGCCGGTATAGAGACAGGATTCAAGTCGGAGAATTGCTTATGCAGGGGAGCGTTCCGGTGACTATTTTGCTAACGCCACTCACCATCGGTTCAGGCAGTGCATCTTTTGAGATAATAAACCATATCGTAAGCAAATACCCCGTATTATTTCTCCCTTACTGGGCCAGAAAAAAGTGCCGACCCATTGGTATCAGGGACCTTCTAAAATACCTGGTGGGAGTACTTGAAATTCCGGTCACTTCCGGAAACATTTATAATATTGGAGGTGAAGATGTTTTAAGTTATCTCGAAATGAATAAGATTCTGGCAAAGCTTTTAGGTAAAAGACGCCTTTTTCTTCCCTCACCTGTATCAAGCATAAGGTTCTACAGCTATTTTATCAGCCTGTTGACACCGGTCCCGGCACAAATTGCTGTCTATATCCTGAGAGGTATTAAAAATGAGCTTGAGTACGATGATGCCGCTATCCGGAAACATCTTGATTTTAAACCTGTCCGGTTCAAAGAAGCACTTAAAAGGGCACTTTCTCAAGAGGAGCATGATACAATTTCGACCCGTTGGTCCGATGCTTATCCTCCGGCTCACGAGTTATCCATAAAACTGACCGAGTTAAGTGAGTCTCCCAAGTATAATAGCAAATATTCAATTATAACGGATAAAGGAGCTCCGGAAATATTTCAGTCCATTTGTCACATTGGAGGGAATATCGGTTGGTTCAATACAAGCTGGATGTGGCGCCTACGTGGCTTGATTGATCGCATCTTCTTAGGGGTGGGCACTTCCAGGGGAAGAAGAAGTGTCAATTCTCTTCGAATCAATGATGTGATCGACTTCTGGCGCGTTGAAGACATGATAGACAAGCAAAGGTTATTGTTGCGCGCTGAGATGATATTGCCTGGGAAAGCATGGCTTGAATTTTTCATTGAAGCTCACTCTGAACAGAATGAAATCACGGTGATCGCCCATTTTCATACAAAGAGCGTACTGGGCAAACTATACTGGTATAGTTTTCTGCCCTTCCATTATTTCATATTCAAAGATCTTTTGAAACAGCTCTCCAAATAAAGGGAGCATCATTTTCCGACGAATACCTTGTCTTTTAATTTACGTTCGGTCAATGCTTTTTTTGGCTGCAGAATAGTTTTCCCATACTTGGAATGATACTCATGTGTCTGGAAAAATTCCAGGGTATTTAAGTAAAACTGATGCCTGTCTAGTTTGGCCTTACCTACCTTTGCCCATTCCATTCGCATTAAATCGAGCTGCTCAAAATAATCATCAAAAGTTAGATTCATCAGATCGGCATCGCACAGAATTCTTGAAATCTTATCCTGTGGATTTTGAG
>SPBY01000219.1 GCA_004525825.1 Bacteroidia bacterium | reverse complement strand
GCTTATACCAATCATTATCCTCAACTACAAATACCTGGAACTGTTTTTCAAACATGGGGATCACATTATTTTGTTTTCATTTGCCTGAACTGTGCATGAAGGCTTTTCACTGCCAGGGTACTGCTTTTCCTTGCCCGGTTAATCAGGTCACTCAGGAGGACTTTATTTCCCCGTGGAGCTTTCGTTTCAATTTCCCTGAGCTGCTCAAGCAGCTCTGAAAGTCCCAGGTGCCGGCCAGGAGGAGTCAGTTTATGAGCCAGGTCCCTGACGGTCCCTAACCTGCCTTCATCAAGCGCAGCTTCCATTTCATCAAGCCCTTGAAGGGTGGTCTTTTCGAACTGGGTGATCATCTCTTCCACAAAGCCCATATCATCACCGGCCATGCGGATCAGGTTGGAAAGATCACCATGCTGCCGGTCCGACTGAATACTGGTCAAATCGTTCTGCTGACCGGATAGGCTGCTGTGTCCCAGCGCCTCTGACACCAGCCTGGAAAGCTGAGATTCTGTAAAGGGTTTGATCAGGAAAGCGTTGAAGAGCTCCCCTTTTCCGGATTTGGCTTCATAGGAGGTATCAGCAGTGATCCCGAATACCGGAAGCTCCTGATTGGACTTTTTCAAAGTCTCCCGGATGAATTTGGTGGCATTCACTCCGTCGATCCCCGGCATCCTCAGGTCCATCAAAACGAGATCATATTCATTATCGCTTAAGAGATGGACTGCATCGACTCCATTCATGACCACATCATAATCCGCCTTCCATTTATCAAGGATCGTGGTTATGAGCTTGCAATTGTACTCCTCATCGTCGGCCACCAGGAAGCGGAATCCTTCAGGAAGTTCAATCGCATGGTCTTCAGGATGAGCACTCTTCATCTTCGACGCCTCGCCTGTTTTAAACCGGAGATTGCAGGTAACCAGGGTCCCGGTGCCCTTGGTGCTTTCCACTTTTACGCTTCCGTTGAACAATTCCACCAGCTTTTTCACGATGGAAAGTCCCAGGCCGGTACCCCCGAATTTTACAGCAGTATGTTCGTCCTCCTGGGTGAAATCCTGGAATATTTTATCGATGTTGGATGCATCTATCCCGAGACCATTGTCCTTCACACTTACGATCATACTGGCCGAATCGTTTTCCAAGGGATGGACCTGAACAAGCACGTCCACCAGGCCATTCTCAGTAAATTTCAAGGCATTGCTCAGGAGGTTATACAAAATCTGCTGGAAGCGCTGTGAATCCCCGAAAAGGATGGTATTCTGCCTGTTTTCCACCCTGTACGTGAGTGTGTTTCCGTTCTTTTCTGCCATGTTGCTCAAAAGGGTGCAGACATTTTTAAGCTCTGTCCCGGGATCGAAGTGCAGATTGTTCAGGGTAAGCTTCCCTGCCTGAAGTTTTGAGAAATCGAGTGTGTCATTGGTCAGCCGCATCAACTGGTTGCTTGCAGAATCGACAATTTCGATCTTTTCCCTGAGCGCTTTCTCCAGGGGCATGCCGAGTATCTGTTTTATGAAGCCGGAAATGGCATTTAAAGGAGTACGTATCTCGTGGCTGACATTGGCCATAAAGAGTTCTTTGGCTTTTACCAGTTCCTCTGTTTCTTTACGCGACCGGATCAGCGCATTATTATAAGCTCTGTTCTTTCTGGAATATTTGATCACCAGGAACAATACCAGGATGGAGAGCAAGGTACCTGACACAGAAAAGATGGCCAGCAGTATGTAAGTTTTCCGGGAAAGCAACTCTGCCTTCTCATACCTTGCCAGATCAAGCTCCCTCTCATAAGCCTCCAACTGGGCCATCAGGGATAGAAATGCTTCATTGAGTGAATTGCTCGACTGGGTGAGCTCGGTCTCCTTCGCCTGAAGCTTCAAGCCGGTCTCCTGTTCAATTTTCTCTATCTCTCCAAGCAGTGCCAGGATTTCTTCATTCGGAGGAACAGTATCTATATCTTCTTTCTTATCTCTTTCGAAGATCCTTTTGAAAAAACCCTGTACCACGATCGAATCGGGTTCCAGGGCCTGGATCCGTTCGGTCAGGTCAGAGAAGGCATTCCTAGTGGAATCATATTGCCATATGGATATCATCTCTGTCCAGACCTGGGTTTTTACGTCGATCAGCGCATTGATGGTATCAATTTTCTGAGAGAACCATTCATCTTCAGGATACTGCTTGTAAAGTTTGCCGATGACGGAATCAATTCTTGTGATCAGTACATTGTACTTGTTCAGGTAGTTGTCTTCCCTGGTCAGACCGTATAGCCTGACGTTGTTTTCAGCACGGTCGATGGTGGTGGTAATATCCCGGATGGTTGCCAGTCCATCATCCCGTGTATTGTTGCTGTAAATCAAAGTGACCACCGAGGAGATGCTCTTATAAGAGAGATAACCGCTGAATACAATGATGAGCACTCCGGCAAAAAGCAGGAGTGCTATTTTGAAGGGCATCGATATCTTGAGACGGAACATCTTGGATTTATACAAATACTTGTATAATCCAAACAACAAAAATCCGCATTTGTTGTTCAAATACCCTATGAATCAAACATATTCGACTGGTCAGTAACCATTCTAACCTGATTGGACGGATTGTCCGGAGAATATGGATTATTCAAACCTCCTCAGGAGGGAACTTTTACGGGGACTGGCAAAGCAGTCACAGGCTGGGATGGCACCCCTTAGAGTATAGACAGATGATATTCCTGGAGGGATTTTACCTTATAGGCTCCGTTTCTCCTGTCTTTGATTCCATTGGTAGCTGCCAGAGCTGCTGATGTGGTGGTGATGTATGGCACCTTGTTCTTAATGGCATTCTTTCGGATATAGGAATCATCATACTCACTTTGTTTCCCGGCCGGTGTATTGATGACCAGGTTAATTACTCCGTTTTTTATTGCATCAACAATATTTGGCCTGCCTTCATGAACCTTCTTAACAAATTCACATTCGACGCCATGTTCTTCAAGAAAACCTTTCGTTCCTTCGGTAGCCATGATGTTGAACTTCATGTCTCGGAAGTTCTTCACACATTCCAGTATTTTATCCTTATCCCGGTCAGCAATTGTTATCAATACTGTACCTTCAAGTGGCAAACTGGTCTGTGTAGCTTCCTGGGCTTTGAAAAATGCAAGGCCATACGAGTCTGCCAGTCCCAGAACTTCCCCGGTTGAGCGCATCTCCGGGCTAAGTAAAGGATCCACATCGGGAAACATATTAAATGGAAATACTGCTTCCTTTACACCAAAATGCTCAATCTTTTGGTCCTTAAAGTTAAATTCTGAGAGCTTTTGTCCCAGTATAATCTGAGTTGCAAATTTTGCCATTGATATATTGCATACTTTCGAAACAAGAGGAACAGTGCGTGATGCTCTGGGATTTGCTTCCAGTATGTATACAATATCATTATAAATAGCATATTGGATATTCATCAAGCCAACCACATTTAATTCAATGGCAATTCTTTTTGTGTATTCCTTGATTGTCTCCTGATGGATTTCCGGGATGATCACCGGAGGTATCACACACGCTGAATCACCTGAATGAATTCCGGCATATTCGATATGCTGCATCACCACAGGAACAAATACTTCGGTACCATCGGAAATGGCATCTGCCTCTGCCTCAATGGCATCTTCCAGGAACATATCAATCAGCAATGGCCTATCCGGGGAAACTCCAACAGCTTCGGCTATATACTGCTCAAGCATTTCCTCATCCAGGATGATCTTCATCGCCCTGCCTCCAAGAACGTATGAAGGCCTCACCATCAGGGGATAACCGATCTTATTCGCGATTACTTTACCTTCTTCAAGGGTACTTGCCATGCCCGATTCAGGCTGTGGAATCCCCAGTTTCTTCATGATTTTACGAAAGCGATCCCTGTCTTCTGCCAGATCGATGGTATCCGGAGTTGTACCCAGAATCTTCACACCGGCTTCAGCCAGCTCATTGGCCAGATTCAGGGGTGTTTGCCCTCCAAATTGAACTATAACGCCTTCAGGCTTCTCTTTCTCATAAATACTAAGTACATCTTCAGCTGTCAGTGGTTCAAAGTACAGTTTATCGGAAGTATCATAATCCGTTGAAACAGTTTCCGGATTACAATTGACCATAATGGATTCGAATCCCGCATTACGTATGGCCATTGCTGCATGTACACAACAATAATCAAATTCAATTCCTTGCCCTATTCGGTTCGGTCCGCCACCCAGGACCATGATCTTCTTCCTGTCACTTACTTCAACCCTATCTGGTGCATTATAAGTCGAGAAGTAATACGCAGCATCTTTAACCCCACTCACCGGAACAGGTTCCCAGGCTTCCTTCAGCCCCAGCGAATATCTCTTATCCCTGACTTCTTTTTCGGAGACCTTCAGCAATTGGGAAAGGTACTTGTCTGCAAATCCGTCTTTTTTAGCCTGTATAAAGATCTCATCAGGCAAAGATGCCCAGGTGAAATTCAGAATCTCTTCCTCCAGCTCCACCAATTCCTTCATTTGAGAAAGGAACCATGTTTTAATATGGGTTCTGATGAAAAGATCCTCTACGTCAGCGCCTTTGCGCAAAGCCTCATATATGATAAACTGCCGCTCGCTGGACGGATGCTTCAGGAGTGCCATCAGTTCATCCAGTGATTTTTTGTTAAAATCCTTGGCAAATCCAAGTCCGTACCGACCAATTTCCAGCGAACGAATGGCTTTCTGAAGTGCTTCTTTATAGTTTTTTCCAATACTCATTACCTCACCTACTGCCTGCATCTGGGTACCCAGTTTATCTTCCAGGTTATCAAACTTTTCAAAAGCCCATCGAGCAAATTTCACAACAACATAATCCCCCGAAGGTGTATATTTTTCCAGGGTCCCGTCCCGCCAGTAAGGTATCTCATCCATGGTCAATCCACCTGCAAGTAGCGATGATACAAGAGCGATGGGAAAACCTGTTGCTTTAGAAGCAAGTGCAGATGAACGGGATGTCCGCGGATTGATCTCTATCACCACCACCCGTCCTGTTTCAGGATCGTGAGCAAATTGTACGTTTGTGCCTCCTATTACTTCGATCGCTTCAACAATATCATAAGAATATTTCTGCAAGCGTGCCTGAAGTTCAGGGTCTATGGTTAACATGGGAGCCGTACAATATGAATCACCGGTATGTACACCCATGGCATCCACGTTTTCGATGAAACATACAGTGATCATCTGGTTCTTAGCATCCCTTACTACCTCAAGCTCAAGCTCTTCCCAACCCAGGACAGATTCCTCAACCAGAACCTGGTTCACAATACTGGCTGATAGTCCCCTGCTTACAATAGTCCGCAACTCCTCGATATTATATACAATGCCGCCACCTGTACCACCCATGGTATATGCAGGCCTGATCACCACCGGATATCCAAGTTCGGCAGCAACTTTTTCAGCCTCACCCATGGTATTCACAGCCTTGCTTTTGGGCATTTCAATTCCCAGACGGTTCATGGTTTCTTTAAAAGCTGTACGGTCTTCACCCCGTTCAATGGCATCTATATTTACACCAATTATCTTTACACCATAATAGTCCAGGATACCACTTTTTGCCAGCAAGGAGGATAGGTTCAACCCTGTCTGTCCCCCCAGGTTTGGCAGTAAGGCATCAGGCCTCTCTTTCTTAATAATTTCCTGTAAGGCATATTCGTTCAGTGGTTCAATATAGGTTGCGTCAGCCATTTCCGGATCTGTCATGATGGTAGCCGGATTGGAATTGACCAGTACGATTTTGTAACCCAGGGAACGCAATGCTTTACAGGCCTGTGTACCTGAATAGTCGAATTCACATGCTTGTCCGATAATTATAGGTCCCGATCCGATAATCAATACCTTTTCAATGTCGTTGCGTCTCGGCATGGCATTTCTGGTTTTCTGAATTATATGG
>SPBY01000191.1 GCA_004525825.1 Bacteroidia bacterium | reverse complement strand
TTGGTCGGATTTGAATCGTCAAAAAATATTTGTGATTGAGAAAATGTGATGAAGGTGTATAACAATGTCATACGCCAACCGTTAGATACAATTTTTTATTATCGAGATTGCATTAGCTTTGGTGAAATTTTGGATATGAAAAAGATAGCAGTTCTCAGCTTAGGTATTCTTACAATTTTATTTACTGGATGTAATCAGAAAAGTGATACAGGGATATTTGTAAAAGCTCCTTGCCCTTTTGAAGTGCCTGAAGGACTTGAAGAAAGTGGTAAATTCTCCTATGGGTACATGAAAGTGCCGGAATTCCATAAGAATCCAGACGGAAAAACAATTGAAGTGGCAGTGGCAGTTTTTAAATGTCGTTCCGACATAGCAACACATGAACCGCTTGTTTTAAACACTGGCGGCCCAGGTATGTCCAACATGGATAATTTTGTGCCTGATCTTTTTGGCGAACTAGGGGATTTGCTTCTTGATAATAGAGATGTCGTCATAATTGAATTAAGGGGGTTGAAATATTCGAAGCCAAATTTATTCTGCCCTGAAATTGATAATTTACAAATGTATCTGGTCGATAAAAATTTATCTATCGATGAGACAATGGGTTTATATATGGATACATTGAAGGTTGTTTATAATCGATTTAAGAGTGAAGGGGTAAATTTGTCTGCCTTTAATGATTACGAAATTGCAGATGATATAGTATATGTAATGGATCAATTTGATTATCAGAAATTTTCAATCTTTGGATCCTCTTTTGGCACCTTGGTAGCGCAACATCTATTATTAAATCATTCGGACCATTTAGTAAGTACTGCAATGAATGCAGTTGTCGATATTAATAGAGGCTTACCAGGTATGCATAGCAACAGTATTAATAGATTAGATTCGATTTTTAGTACATGTGAAAATGATATTGAACTAAACCAGGCATATCCTGATTTGAAAAACAGGTTTCTTGCATTAATCAAAAGGCTAAATGAAACACCTGAAACTTTAGATGTAACATATGCAAAAGACGGGAAAACTTATAAAGCCTTGCTTACCGGTAATAAACTTGCAGTTTGGGTTTTCGGATTTATGTATTGGGATGCTCAGCTGCCTTCAACCTTACATACAATTCTCTCTGGCGATTATAGCCTAATCAGTAATAATCCGGGAATGATGTTTCCATTACAAGATTTTAGCAATGGATTATCTTTAAGTATCATTCTGGCAGAGTCGTCAAATTTTGCGGATGAAGATATTCCGCTTGACAACGAATATGTTGATTTTGTAAAAGGTTGCGGTACAATGATTTTTACCCCTTATTTTTTAAACCATGCTAAACATATATGGCAAGTTAATGATTTACAGGATAGAAACTTATCGATAGTTTCAGAAGTCCCTACTTTAATGTTTAGCGGTGAATTAGACCATGTTTGTCCCCCTGAGTATGCAACTGAATTATCCAAAAAATTGAAGAATTCATATTTATATATTTTCCCTGGAATAGCTCATTCACCAATTGATTTCGGCCCATGCGGCAGATTGATGATGAAAGAGTTTCTTGACAATCCTACAAAAGCACCGGATAGTTCATGTGTGCAGGAGTTTCACAGTGGATTTAATTTACCATCATAAATAAGAGTAATTAAACCAAACACTTTCTAAAAAGCAAGTATTGAAAAATTGAACTCCTCCGATCGCTATTACTTCACACGGATCTTTAGCAAACGCCATTTCATTTTACAGAATGGCCTATGAAGGGAATCAACGAAAGGCCGTTAAACTATATATAGGAGCCGAATACATTCAACACGATCCATTGGTGGGTGATGGCAAGAAACTCTTTCATCAGTAATGGCCAACTGGCCGAAACCGGCGGCATGTCCCTGAACACCTATGCCAGGTTGTTCAAGGAACAAAAAGGATACTCTCCCCACAAGTACCTGCTTAGAATGCGTGTGGAAAAATACTGTAACCTGCTACACCATAGTTGGCTTAGCATAGAGCAAGTTGCTTCTGCCTGTGGATTTTCGGACCGTTACTATTCTACCGGGGTCTTCTCTCGGACCATGTTGGCTTCCCCTGGAGAATACAGAAGGAATAGTGTCCTTGGAAATTGATTTTTATTTTACCTTTCGGTAGGCCTGAATTTTTGATCATTTCTGTCCTAAATATCTAATTATGAAGTCGACACTTATTCTGTCTCTGTTTTCCTTTGTCTGCATTTCACTTATGGGTCAAAATCTCGAGCAAGCCTACATGGACCTGGAAAGGCACCTGAACACTTCAGGGGAATATCTAAAAAGAGCAGATGATCGAAACAAAGTTATTGGATCACCCTACCTGACAGAAGATTTCCAGCCGGGCATGGTCCACTGGAATCGCATGTGGAATGAAGGAATCGATCTTAAATATGACATCTACAACGATTGTTTTGAAGTAAAACTCGAGAGTGGAATCATTGTACTTGATCCCCTAAAAAATAATATAGACACCATAAAATATAACGGAGAGGCGTTTGTGAGGAAATTTCTTGATCAGGGCAAGGGAAAGAGCTTGGCGTATATGGCATTGTTAGGGCAAGAGAATGTTTACTCGGTGTATAAGCAATATAAAATAATACTGGCTGAAGCTAGCTCTTCCGATGGCTATTCTAATGCCAAACCAGCCGAATTCAAAAGCAATTCTCCCGTCTATTACATATTCAAGGACAATGAGAATTGGGAAGTAAAAGGAAGCAAGACCATTGCTGAAATTTTTGAAATTGAAACAAAAATGGTGAAAGACTACCTGAAGGAAAAGAATTACAAACTCAGCAATGAGAAGGATCTGGTTGAGGTGATACTTTATTTCTCAAAGCCCCTCAATCAGTCATAAAAATCCATTTAAAATTTGGAGCTAATATGTTAATTATTGCGATATCGTTCATTTTTGCGGCGTGTATACTTTATACCACTGGTGGGAGACGGCAAAGAAGCTTTCATAGAGTACTTTGAGAAGATGAGTAGGGAATACCCCGACAAATCCATCGAATTTGTTCGCGAAGTCGCTGAAGGGGAACTGGTTGTCCTTCATACTCACCAGATCTGGCCCGGAAATGAAGAGTATGTAACCATGGACTTTTTTAGATTTGACGTCTCGGGGAAAATCGTGGAGCATGGGACTCCGTGCAACAAATACCTGATAGTTCAGCAAACAACAATACAATGTATTAGCTTCGGTAAACCTGTTGTTAACTATTAACTCTATCCAATGATAAAGAAAACAGTTCTTATCACAGGAAGCACCAAGGGCATCGGGCATGGACTTGCCCTGGAATTCCTTAAAAGGGACCACCAGGTAATTATCAATGGCCGGAGCGCAGAAGGGGTCAAAAAGACCGTAAAAGAACTTGAAAGTCAGGGCTACGATGTGCTGGGGGTGGCAGGAGATGTTTCGAAAGAAGCCACCTTTCAATCTATTGTGGAAAAGGCCATTGCCAAATACAGTAAAATTGATATCTGGATCAACAATGCGGGCATTCCTCAGGCACACAAGTATTTTCATGAACTTGAAAGCTGTGAAATTGAGCAGCTGGTATCGGTGAATATCACCGGCCTTCTGCTGGGAACCAAAACTGCCATAAATCTTTTTAAGCAACAGGGACATGGCCAGGTACTTAATATGGAGGGATTTGGCAGTGATGGCAGAATGATGAAAAAACTAAGCCTTTACGGAACCAGCAAACGTGCGGTGCAGTATTTCACCAAATCGGTTTCCAAAGAGGTAAAGGATGAGAACATCCGGGTGGGAATTATAAGTCCCGGAATGGTCAGAACCGACTTCCTCACCGAATCATCTTCCAGGGGAGATGCTGCTGAGCAACGCAGGAACCAGAAGGTATTTGATATCCTGGCTGAGGACATAGAGGTGGTTACTGAGTTTCTGGTTAAGAACATACTGAAGAGCACCAGACAATACGACCGGATCGAGTTTCTGACCCCCAGACGACTGATCCCTAAAATAATGAGATTAATGTTTGTCAGATAGCAAGAGTCCTTCTGCCTCCACCGACCACAAGCCACCGTGGCGGTCGCAGATATCGGCCAGATCTTTGTACAATGGATAAGTCTCACCCATCTTCCGGAAATCGGAGATGGCTGTCAGAGGCATATCCAGGTGGTTATAGATCAGTTTCTTACCCCCCGGAATACCAGGCAGGTTCAGAGTGGCCTCCGGAACTGCGTTGAGTCCCCCAATGTGTGTGATTAGTCCCGAAGGATCCAGTCCCTTTTCCATCAGATCGAGCGACTCCTTGATATCGTCGGTGTTTCCGCCGCTGGTGCCCACAATGTGGGTAAATGCATAGTGCACATTGTAGAAATTGAGTTTTGCACTAAAACCGGTATCGGCCGGACCGGCAAAAAAGTTCAGGCATCCATCGAAACCCAGAAGCTGATCGGCCTGTTCAATCACCTGGCTTACAGGGGCAAACACAAATACATCGTTGTATCCTTCTCCCCCGTTGATCTTTTTGATTTGGGCGACAGGATCATCCATCGCGCCTGTATTCACATAATGAAGCTCCACCCCTTTCTCCTTTGCATATTCGGGTGGGTAAAGATGTGCCGCTCTGTCGAGCCGGTCCTGGTCAATGTCGCTTACCACCAAAAGTGAAGGTTTGTGTCCCTCGCGATTCAGGGCATAAGAGATGGCAGCCAGTCCCATGGGTCCCACTCCCGCCAACAAGGCCATCTTGCCTCCGTCCACGATCTCCATGTCGTGTATATAGGTCCCCGGCTTGATGTGATAATTGGCATGCATGGCCCCGATCACGCAGGAATAGGGCTCTGCCATGGAAGCCGGATAGTATCCTGGCCCTTTGTAAACCAGCAGGCAACCCATCTCCATCACTTCCCTGGGGAGAACCACGTAGGTGGCGTTCCCTCCCAGGTGCTGGTAGGAGTAACCGGGTGCCCCCAGGATCCCTACAGGTCCGTCCGGATAATTAAGGGCGGGTTGGATGGCAAATTTATCACCCGCAGCAAACTGATCGGCCCACCTGCTTCCCACCTCCATAATCTCCCCGGCAAACTCATGACCAATGATCACTGGTTTTTCTGCTGCATTGTCCGGGATTCTTTTATGATCGCTTCCCTGGATGGCAGCTTTGTAGGAGGACATGCAGAGGCTGTCGCTCACTACCTTTGCCAGGATCTCATCCTCCTGGATGGGGGGTAGTTCAAATTCTTCCACCCTTAAATCCTTCTTGCCGTATAGTCTGACTGCTCTGGTTTTCATCTTGTATGCATTAGCTTATAATATTCAGTATTTCTGATGGCTTCTCGGCCAGGTTTCCCATGCCCGCCACCGGATTATTCACCAACCGGCCATAACCCCAGCTGACCCCCAGGGGAATCATGCCAGCAGCCTGGGCAGTTAGTATATCGTTGTCGGAGTCCCCCACAAAGAGTATTTTTCCCGGGGCCAACCCCATATGCTCGGCAATCTCAAAGGCAGCTGCAGGATCTGGTTTCCTGCTTACCTCTTCGCGCTGTCCCAGTACCGGGTCGAAGGGCCACCCTGAAAGATAAAAGGCACACACTTCCAGTGTCAACAAATGGGGCTTGTTGGAAAGCACCGAAATCTTGATTCCACGACGGACCAACTCATCCAACATCTGGGGGACCCCGTCATACACCCGGCTCTTGTCATGCAGATTGCCGGCATAGATCTCCTTGAATTCTGACACATAGGCCCTGAGTTGCTCTTTCCCCACCGGTTTACCATGGGAAAGTTCAATGAACTTTACCGCCCCGTTTCCGATCCATCTTAAATAATAATCGATATCGTGTTCCGGCAATCCATGCCTGGCAAACAAGGCATTGGCCGCCCCTGCAATATCTTCGATGGTGTGTACCAGCGTTCCATCCAGGTCAAAAATCACTCCTTCTATCTGCATTGGATCTCTTTGACTTAACATAAGCTGTCCCCCGGTGACCGGGATGGCCTGACCGGTTTCATACTCCTGGTCGATTACATATTTGATGGCTTTGATCACATCCTCCACCCTGCACCCACGTCCGGCCGGCACCATCGATTCATAATGACGCTTCACATCCTCAATCGTAAGGGCTCCCGGTACCTTGCCAGCGTTCAGGTACTGGACAAACAGTCCGTTCTTTGGATCGGACCAGAGCGGTCCCTCGAAAAAGTTGCCCGGACAGATGGCATTCACCTTGAT
>SPBY01000541.1 GCA_004525825.1 Bacteroidia bacterium | reverse complement strand
GGGGAAATATGTAAGAAATGTGGTGAATACACCCTACTACCTGGAGGAACTGGCCAGGGAAAACATCCTGCGATTCATGATTCTTTCGGAAGGCAGCAAGTGCGTATAATCAGTGGCATACACAGGGGGAAACGCATTCGGCCCCCGGGCAATTTTAAAGCCAGGCCCACCACCGATTTTGCAAAAGAAAGCCTGTTTAATATCCTTGCCAACCATTATGATTTTGAAGAGCTGGACGTGCTCGACCTTTTCTCCGGAACCGGCAGCATAGCCTATGAATTTGTGTCCAGGGGGGCCCGCTCCGTGGTGGCAGTGGAACTGTTGCAGCCCCATTTCAAATTTATCCAGGATACCGGTAAGGCATTGGCAATGGAACAGCTTACCCCCATCCGTACTGATGCCTTCCGCTATCTGAAGAAACCCTACCAGTCCTTCGATGTGATCTTTGCCGATCCGCCCTATGACCACCCTGGACTGGAACAACTCCCCGACCTGGTGATCTCCACAACTATCCTGGCAGATGGCGGCATTTTCATATTGGAACACCCCGGAAGCTACGATTTTTCAGCCCATCAGGGATTCAGTCAGCACCGCAAGTACGGGGGAGTTAACTTCACCATGTTCACCAAAAATCCTGCATAAATCATTCCCGGCAATCAGTATGAAATTTCGATAAAAATCAGTAATTTCGGCTTCGGCAATTAAAGCAATATTTATAAATATCCATGGCAGACCAAAGTATAAAGTTATCAAGGGCAGAATTGGAAGAGTTGTGTCTGAAGCAAAACATCATTATTGAACGGGAGGACCCTTTTAACAATACCAAAATTTTCCTTCCAAATATTGAGAAGATCAATAAAATGATTCGGGAATTCGATTTTCTGGTGGACGGATCCTCCCGTTGGAAATCGGTGAACGCGATCAGCACCATAGAACGTTTCCTTTACGAAAATGAAAATAATGTGGATGTCAAGAGCCAGTATTTAGCCACCTTCTACTCCAACGCTTCCATGTATATCGAAAACCACCGAAGTCTGCTGGACGACAAGCGATCGGAAAACTGGAAATACCTGTTTGTGAACTATTTCAAACTTGACGACATCTACCACTATTTCAACAAGAAAGCCAGCGCTTCCACTTTTTTCAAAGAATACGCCATTTACAACGACATGGTAGAACTGACCTACAATGTGAAGCTGATGGAGTATCTAAGAGCCCAGGTGGAATTGGAAATACCTGTGGATGATGATACAGACATGCCCGGGAAAATTGATGAAATCAATCTGAAGATGGCCATTTTGCATGAACTGGGATTCATTGAGAAACTCAGCAGCATTATCCCGGATAACACCCTGCCAAACATGGCAAAATTCCTGACGGTTATCTGCAACGAGGACCCGACAAGCTGGAGAGACATTCTGCAGAAGCTAAAAAACTTGAATCTTGAGAACGATAAGGATATTCTCACCGAGTTGAACCTGAACAGAGCTCACGAAATCATGAGGGTTTTTGGTATTGATATTGAAAAGAAGTAATATTGTTATTGAACCACAAATAAGCGCTGTAATAATCGCAGTATGGAAAACATCAGTATTGAACCCACCAAGAAGTCCCTTGAAGTAGAGTGTTCACCAGGCTATTTCAAACTATCAGGGAATTCCATCCTTTCTGATCCCCGGAAGTTTTTCCAGCCCATCGTTGAATGGGTGGAGGATTATATCAAAGATCCCAAAGATAAAACGACGGTGGACCTGAAGCTGGAGTATGTGGATACAGCTTCGGTGCAGAGCGTGTTCGATATCATGAGAATGTTTAAGCCCCTGCAGGATAAAAGCAAAGAGGTGGCGGTGAATTTCTATTTTGAATTTGACGATCCCGAACTGTTGGAACTGGGTGAGATCATGGAAGGCCGGCTAGGCATCAAATTCAACTTCATCGAGTATCAGTAAGCTTACCCTTTCCTTCATTGATGTGCCTTTATTAATTACACGGGTTAATGGTATAACCCGCGGATAATTGTATTTTTAACAAACAACCAGATTATGAACCCAAAGCTCGACCGTCGTGCGTTTCTTGGCACCAGTGGTGCCTTTGTGGCAGGTAGCCTGATGGCTTCACCCCTCTCCAAATATGCCCTTTCCAAAGGTGAAAAGGTCAAAGTGGTCCTGGTGGGCACCGGTGTCCGTGGCACCTCTTTCTGGGGCAGAACCCTGGTAAAGGATTTTCCTGACATCCTCGAGTTTGTAGGACTTTGCGATATCAATCCCGGCAGACTCGAGTATGCAAAGCAATACATGGAAGTGGACTGCCCGGTATTCACAGATTTCGAAGCAATGGTGAAGCAGGTCAAGCCAGACCTGGTGATAGTCACCACCAAAGACTCCACCCACCATGAATTCATCATCAAAGGGCTGGATATGGGTTGCGATGTTCTGACAGAAAAACCACTAACCATCGATGAGGACAAATGCCAGGCCATCCTGGATGCTGAAAGGCGTTCCAACAACAAATTGATTGTGGGTTTCAATTACCGGTGGGGACCCTACCCAACCAAGATCAAGGAACTTCTGCAGTCCGGAACCATCGGGAAAATCACCTCCGTAGATTTTCACTGGTACCTGAATACCTACCACGGCGCCGACTACTTCCGGAGATGGCACGGTCTCAGGCAATCGAGCGGTAGTCTCTGGGTACACAAAGCCACCCACCACTTCGATCTGCTCAACTGGTGGCTTGACAGCGATCCTCAAGAGGTATTTGCCTATGGCGACCTGGAACATTACGGTTCTAACGGGCCTTTCAGGGGAGATAAGTGCCGTAGCTGCGACCATACATCCGAATGTAAGTTCTTCTGGGACATCACCACGGACAAACAATCCATGGAGCTCTATGTGAACAATGAACACCATGACGGATACATTCGCGACAGCTGCCTGTTCAGGCCGGAGATCAACATCTACGACAAG
>SPBY01000103.1 GCA_004525825.1 Bacteroidia bacterium | reverse complement strand
CGAACGAAGCAATAAGAATCCACAGATGCCTACTGGCGAAATCGAGATCCTTGTTGGGAAGCTGGAAGTGCTGAACAGTTCCCTTACCCCTCCTTTTACCATAGAAGACCATACCGACGGAGGCGATGACCTTCGCATGAAATACCGCTACCTCGATCTGCGCAGAAAAGTAGTTCTCCAGAACCTCCAACTGAGACACCGAATGGCGATGGAGATCAGAAAGTATTTGAGTGAGGAGGGATTCCTGGAAGTGGAGACTCCCGTACTGATCAAATCCACCCCGGAAGGGGCCAGGGATTTTGTGGTACCCTCGCGCATGAATCCGGGTGAGTTTTATGCCCTGCCTCAATCCCCACAGACCTTCAAGCAACTTTTGATGGTGGCGGGATTTGACAGATATTTTCAGATTGTTAAGTGCTTCCGCGACGAGGACCTGAGGGCAGATCGCCAACCGGAATTTACCCAGATCGACTGCGAAATGGCCTTTGTGGAGCGCGACGATGTGCTCCATGCCTTTGAAGGATTAACCAGGCACCTCTTCCGTTCCATCAAGGGGCTGGAGATTGAAGGAGAATTTCCCAAGATGCAGTATTCAGAGGCCATGAGCCGCTTTGGCAACGACAAGCCAGATATACGTTTCGGCATGGAGCTCAGCGACATGTCAGACCTGGTCAAAGGGAAGGGCTTCCAGGTATTTGATTCAGCCGAACATGTGGGCGGGTTCTGTGCCGAAGGCTGTGCAGCTTACAGCCGCAAGCAGCTTGACGAGCTCACCGATTGGGTAAAACGTCCCCAGTTAGGGATGAAAGGACTGATCTATGTGAAGTACAACGAAGACGGGACCCTGAAATCGTCGGTCGATAAGTTTTATGATGAAGCTGCCCTGAAACAATGGGCGGAACTTTTTGGGGCTAAAGCAGGCGACCTGATCCTGGTACTGGCAGGAGAGCACGACCTTACCCTGAAAGCTCTGAGTGAGCTGAGGCTTGAGATGGGCAACAGGCTGGAGCTTCGTGATTCCAAGGTATTTAAACCTCTCTGGGTGGTGGATTTCCCGCTGCTGGAATGGGACGAGGAGACCAAAAGGTTTCATGCCATGCACCATCCATTTACCAGTCCCTATGAGGAGGACATGGAACTGTTCCGGACCGATCCGGGAAAATTGCGCGCCAAGGCATACGACCTGGTAATCAACGGAGTGGAGATTGGTGGGGGTTCCATCCGGATCCATGATGAGGACCTCCAGAAGCAGATGTTCGACAACCTGGGCTTTACCAAGGAAGAGGCGCAAAAACAGTTTGGTTTCCTTATGAGTGCTTTTCGTTATGGTGCCCCACCCCATGGGGGGATCGCCTTTGGTTTCGACCGCTGGGTGGCAATGTTTGCCGGCATTGACTCGATCCGTGATGTGATCGCCTTCCCGAAGAACAATGCGGGTCGCGACATGATGATCGATACTCCCTCTACCATTTCTGAAGATCAACTGAAAGAGCTAAGTCTGAAGGTGGATCTGAAGAAGGATCATTGAGCGTAATTTTGCAGCACTGAGAATTATTTCCTTATGTCAGGACCCACCCGGGCACTTTTTCTTCTGCTTTCAGCAGCGATTCTATGTGTTCCTTCCATGGCCCAGGTCCCCATCGATCCGGGCGATCCGCCAAATCCTGCGCCTATTCCTGAATTTTATGGGTCTTCCCTTTCTGTCATTGAACAGGAGATAAATCAGATTGAAAAAGGAGAAGTCAAGGTAGTGGCCACCTCCCCGGGGGGCTTCCCTGTATATGCGGTGTATTACGGGACCAAAGAGAATTTTCATTCTCAGGCCAATTACAATTCAGCAGTAGCTGCCCGGAATCCGGTATATTATGCCCGAAAAGACAGCAGTGGCCAAGCAGTGGTCTTTTTCCTGGGTCCGGTCCACGGACAGGAAGTGGAAGGGATGGTGGGTTTAGTGAATCTGATCCATGTGGCGGAGAACGGCAAAGATCATCGGGGACAGGAATGGCCCTCCCTGCAAAGTAAATTGGATCGATGCAGGGTGATTATTGTCCCCTGTGGCAATCCCGACGGACGCAAGCGCTGCCCCTATGATAGCTTTGTGGGCCTTCCGGTAGAAATTATGACCAAATACGGGCAGGGGACCCGAACCGACGGATCCTCCTGGGGATGGCCCGGGGCCAAATCCCTTCATCCCATGCAGGGGAACGTTGGCATCCTGGGAGCTTATTTCAATGATGACGGGATTAATATGATGCATGATGACTGGTTTTCTCCCATGGCTGCCGAAACGGAAGCCATTCTGGAGATAGCACGGTCAGAAGCACCGGACATGACAGTATCCCTTCATTCACACCACCAGAAGTCCAGGATCCTTCCCGCCGCTTATGTACCCTGGTTTATAAAAATGAGGATAGATACCTTGACCCGAAGAGTGAATCATCGTTATGCATCAATCGGTCTTCCCAGCATCCCGGACGAGTGGATTTCTTTGCCCGAGGTGGAGGATGAAACATTCCCTCCGCTTACCAGCTTCAATCTAATCTCTGCCTTGCACCATGTTTCCGGTACCATGGCCTTTACCTTTGAATGCAGTCACGGCACAGTGACCGATACAGAGCCTGCACCGATGGTCAGCTACAGCGATATTCTGGACATCCAGCTGCATTTGTATGAAGAAATGCTGGATTATGTATTGGAGTAGCCGGGGGCTTGAAGTACGCTTGAAAGTTCTTATTTATGGATTATTGTCCCATAAAGAAACAGCAGTGGCTAATATTGAAGTTCAGTAGTTAAGGTAAATACCATTTTCCATGAGCCATCTTTTTGCCGTTCACAGACATCCACCCAGGCATCCTTTCTATGTAAGCTATCACCCCATTCTTTATGGACCCATAAGCCTATAAATGTGCCTCTTTGCCCGAAAATATCTCTCCATCTTGAATTCTTAGTGCCATATCAGTATAAAACTCAACGCTGGCATCTGGGTTACCCGAGAGGAAATTCGCATCAAATTCCTCAGCACTTAGCTTTGCCAAAGCCTGTTTATCAGCTTCAATATCATATTTATTCTCACAGGATGTGACTATAAAAAAGCTAAGAACAAATAATAGTGATAAATACTTTTTCATGACGTAATTGTTAGGGTAGAATTGAAATTGGTAATTAGTAGCTAGACGAATAAGTCCATATTTTGTTGTACTGTAGCGGATTAGTCATCATCAACAAGCTCAAGCTTCTCATTTTATATCAGCAGCCCGATTCAGAAATAATTGTGGAGAACCTCTTGTATTAGAAATACCTTAGAGCTATTTTTGAAGGATTATGACAAATTCCGCCTCCTCCCAAAACCCGGAACGATTATTATCGCTCGACTTTTTCCGGGGAGCAACCATGTTTTTATTGATTGCTGAATTTACCCACCTGTTCTCTACTTTGCACGATCCTTCCCTGGAAGGTTCCTTCATCTACACGATTGCCGAACAATTCGATCACCATCCCTGGAACGGACTCAGATTCTGGGATCTGATCCAGCCCTACTTCATGTTTATTGTGGGGGTGGCCATGCCCTATTCTCTGGCCAATCGCCTTAAGCGTGGTCAATCTCATGCTCAAATCACCCGGCACGTTTTGCAAAGGGCCTTCCTGTTGTTATTCCTTGGTTGGGCGCTCTATTGCATCGATCCAGGAAAAATTGTGTTTCGTTTTCAGAATGTGCTGGCTCAGTTGGCCGTGACCTATATCCTGGCCTTCCTGGTCATGAAGAAACCTGCCTGGGTGCAAATCATCTTCTCCTTTCTGCTCCTTGCACTTACCGAGATCATTTACCGGGGTTTCCCGGTGGAGGGCTTCAACCATGCCTTCGTGGCCAATGAGAATTTCGGAACCTGGCTGGACCTGCAATATGGGGGGGCTGACCTGCAGGGACACTGGGTCTCGTTCAATGCTATACCAACCACCGCCCATACTATCTGGGGGGTTCTTGCGGGCCAATTGCTCATGAGTCAGCGAAAGGCGGGTCAAAAGCTGAAGATTCTTTTAATCGTTGGGGTGATTGGCGTGATAGTCGGGTATGGGCTCAACCCCATTACGCCGATTATCAAGAGAATATGCACTTCCTCTTTCGTGATTGTGAGTGGTGGCTGGACCTTCCTGACCCTCGCCTTTTCTTATTGGTTGATTGATATCAGGAAACGGCAGAAGTGGTCGATTTTTTTCAGGGTGGTGGGAATGAATCCACTGTTTATATATCTGTTCGCCCATGTGGGTGGAGCAGTCTTTATCGAAGCCATCCTTCATCCCTTTACCTTTTTCCTCTTTGGTTGGATGGGAACATTAACGGCTTCGATTCTGACCAGCGCAATCG
The DNA here is from genome assembly GCA_004525825.1 of Bacteroidia bacterium. GTDB lineage: Bacteria > Bacteroidota > Bacteroidia > Bacteroidales. Next base: position 4,416 of record SPBY01000103.1, on the reverse strand, counting down.
TTCTGTTTTTGCTATGGTATATATGTTACTGGCTCAACAAACATAAAATATATATCAGAATTTAAAGCACTTTCATATCCCAAAGATGATGTACAAAAAACTCCTGATTCCTCTCCTGGTATTAGTCTTCTTTTTGACCTCTTGCACCAGCAAAAAGGCAGACCTATATCATAGTCTGACCAAGGTTGATGCTCATGTGCATATCCGGACCGAGGATCCGGCCATCATGGAGTACGCAAATTCTCAAGGGTTTCTGTTGCTTACCATTAATACCCGGTCAGACAGCCAGAAAAACATCGATGAGCAGAAGCACTTCGCCATGAAGATGAAAGACCTTTACCCTGAAGACATAAGCTGGCTGGCCACCTTCTCCATGGAGGGCTTCGAGGATCCGGGTTGGGCGGAAGGGGTGGTTCAGAAACTCCAGGAAGATATTGATCAGGGAGCCGTGGGATTCAAGGTCTGGAAAGATATTGGCATGACTTTCCAGGACAGCCAGGGACGCTTTGTGTTTTTGGACGATCCACTCTTTGAGCCCATCCTGGATTTCATGGAAAGCAGCGGTCTACCACTGCTTACACATATTGGGGAACCTCTAAACTGCTGGCTTCCCATAGATTCCATGACCGTCAATGGAGACAAGAACTACTTTACAGACAATCCCCAATACCACATGTATCTGCATCCCGAATCCCCTTCCCACAAAAGGCTGATGGAGTCCAGAGATAATGTCCTGGCCAGCTACCCCGGCTTAAAAATGGTGGGAGCCCACCTGGGCAGCCTGGAATGGGATGTGGATGTGCTGGCGGAGCGCCTGGAACGTTATCCCAATTTTGCGGTGGACCTGGCCGCCAGGGTGTGCCACCTGCAGGTTCAGGATCGGGAGAAGGTCATTGATTTCCTCCTAAAGTACCAGGACCGTATTCTTTATGCCACCGATCTGGGGATCTCAGGCTCCAGCTATGAGGACAGGCTTACCTGGCTCGAAAACGAGTGGAGTTCGGACTGGACCTACTTTGCCACCGACAGCCTGATGAGTTCCCTCAACGTTGACAAGGAATTTACAGGCTTGGATCTGAGTAAGAAAGTGCTTAGGAAAATCTATTATACCAATGCCCTCTACTGGTATCCGGAAGCTTTTAAGTAGCTATCACCTCCATTCGCAGACCCCTTATTCACCGTTTTTTGTGGATAACTTCATCCTTATTTCTTGCCTCTGGTAATCAGATACACTTTACTTTGTAGGCTGATTTTGTGACCCATAGATATGCTGAAAATTGTAAAGGAAGGAAGTGAGTGCAGGGTGGAACTGTTCCAGGTGAACAGGTTGAACACCCTGTTTTCGGAACTGGTAAAAGAACAGCTCAAGGAGCTGGTGGAAGAACCCGGAATTTCTGTGATTTTTAACCTGGAAGGAATCAGGTTCATCGATACCTCTGGCTTCGGTGTATTGCTTGCGGTTACGGATCACGCCAGGCTATGTGGCAGTGAGTTCAAACTTTGCAACCTCACCGACGATGTGAAAGAGTTGATGGTTCTTCTGGAGTTGGAAGAAGAACTCGCCATGTGCACCTGTGCTCCTGTCCAGGAGAAGATCCTGCAGTTACTGGACTAGCTGAGCCCACCGGGGTGCTGAGCTCGCAAGCTCGGTTAAGACACCACATTTCCCTTCAGGGTAGCTGATGTGCAGTCTTTTATGACCACTCTGGCATAGTCGCCCTGTTTCAGAGTCCCTTTTGGAAAAACAACCACTTTATTTTGGGAGGTGCGGCCATACAGGTAGGCGTCCGATTTTTTGGAGGGGCCTTCCAGGACTTCATAGGTCTGGCCCAGGTCGCGCTCTTTACTCCGCAGGGAAAGCCTGGACTGCAATACTATAATTTCGTTCAGTCGCCTTGATTTGACCTCCTCCGGAACATCGTCATTGAGTTTCTCAGCGGCGAAGGTTTCCGGTCGTTCACTGTATTTGAACATATAGGCAAAATCGTAGCCGGCCCATTCCATCAGGCTGAGGGTCTGCTGATGTTCTTCCTCGGTTTCCCCGCAAAATCCGGCTATGATGTCGGTAGATATGGTAGCTCCGGGTAAGAACTTCCGGATCGCCTGAATCCGTTCCATGTATTGTTCCCGGGTATACCTGCGTTTCATGCGCCCCAGCACCGAGGTGCTGCCCGATTGTAACGGCAGGTGAATCGCCTGGCACAGATTGGGAAACTTCGCGATTACCTTCAGCAAATGGTCCGACATGTCTTTGGGGTGAGAGGTGGCAAAACGAACACGAAGCAGCGGATGGATCTTCGCAACTCTTTCCAGCAGTTTTTCAAACTTCAGGACTTGCTCTCCTTCCTTCCAGCGGTACGAATTGACATTCTGACCCAGGAGGGTCACTTCCCGGTAACCCTGTTCAAACAGCTCTTTGCATTCCCGAACAACGGTCTCTGGATCCCGGCTCCGTTCTCTTCCCCGTGTCCCCGGAACCACACAGTAAGAGCAGAAATTGTTGCACCCCCTCATGATGGCCACAAAGGAGGTCACGTGGTTGCGGTCCATCCTTACGGGTCGAATATCTCCGTAGGTCTCTTCCAGCGAAAGCAGGGTATTGATCCCCTTCTGTCCGCTCTCCACCTCCTGCAAGAGGGCAGGAAGATCGCGGTAGGAATCCGGGCCCACCACCAGGTCGACCGTGTTTTCCTCTTCAAGAAGCTTCTCTTTGAGCCGTTCTGCCATGCAACCGATCACGCCCACCGAAAACGAATGGCTCTTCTCCTTGAGACGGCCAAATTCCCGAATCCTGGCTCTGACGCGTTGTTCGGCATTATCTCTGATGGAACAGGTGTTAACCAGCACCAGGTCGGCCTCATCCAGCTCTTCAGTCACCTGATAATTGTGTTGCTGGAGAATGGCCGCGACCACCTCGCTATCCACCACATTCATTTGGCAGCCATAGGTTTCTATGTAAAGCTTTCGTGTCGACATGGAGGGCAAAGGTAAAAAAAATGACCATTTACCGATAATATGGAACCGTTTACCGAATTGTTCTTCCGTCACCTTTAATCTCTTCTTATACTTGCATTGAAGATTATAATATTTATATATTTAAACACATGAAAATGGGAGCAGGAATATTCTGGGGTGCGTTTTTACTCTTACTTGGAGTCGCACTTATTATCAAAGTGGTATTCAATGTAGATTTTCCGGTATTCAAAGTGCTGGTAGGTATCTTCCTGGTGTTGATAGGACTCAAGGTCCTGTTTGGGAGGAGTTTTATCTCCGAACATCACTTTACACAGGAGGAGACCATCTTCAATGAAAGGGTCTATGAGAATCCTGAGTCGGGCAAAGAGTATACTGTTTTATTTGCCAAGGGTGTGTACGATTTCACCAATGTAAACCTGGACCAGGGCAGTTTTCGTGCCAAGGTAAGCACCGTTTTTGGGGGAACTCAAATCATTATTCCCAGGGACAAACCGGTAAGAATTAAAGTGGATGCTGTCTTTGCAGGTGCCGAGTTGCCTGACGGGAACAGTGCCGTATTCGGAACGACCATCTACGAAAGTGATTCATGGAGAGCCGATACCGCCAATATAGACATCAAAGTGGATGTAGTTTTCGGGGGAGTTCAGGTGATCCGTCGCTGATTGCCTTTCAGCTTACAGGCATTTTTCTAATTTTGTAGTAAATATTGCACCAGAAATATGTCAGGACACAGTAAATGGTCAACTATCAAGCGCAAAAAAGGCGCCACTGATGCCAAAAGGGGAAAACTCTTCACCAAACTGATCAAAGAGATTACCGTAGCAGCCAGCGTGGGCGGAACCGACGTGGATTCCAATCCGAGGCTTCGCTCAGCCATTCAGAATGCCCGGGGAATGAACATGCCCAAGGACACCATTCAGCGGGCCATCAACAAAGCCAACAGAGATGCCTCGGCTTTCCAGGAGCTCACTTTTGAGGGAATGTTGCCGCATGGGATCGGGGTGATGGTCGAATGTCTTACAGATAACCATCTCCGCACCGTCAGTAACGTGCGAGCCATCTTCAACAAGCGGGGCGGCAGTCTGGGTACCAATGGTTCCCTTAGTTTTATGTTTGAACGCAAGGGCATTATCAGCCTGGCCAAGGGAGAGCTCGATCCCGACGAGTTTGAACTGGAAATGATCGATGCAGGTATAGAGGACATCGAACTGGAAGAGGATACCTTTATGATCACCACCCCCATGGAGGAGTTCCACAACGTCCAGCTGAAACTTCAGGCGATGGGTCTGGAACCCGAGAGTGCAGAACTCCAGAGGATTCCCAATGAAGCGATGGACCTGACCCTTGAACAGGCGGTCCAGATCATGAAAATTATAGACGAGTTTGAGGACGACGACGACGTGCAGGCAGTTTCCCACAGCCTCAATGTTACCGACGAGG
>SPBY01000276.1 GCA_004525825.1 Bacteroidia bacterium | reverse complement strand
GATTTTGCCGCCGGCTTCCTTTAGATTCCACCTCGCGGTGGACACCCTTGCCTTTAGCTAACGCTTCCTACTGTCAAGGTGCGTTCGGGACTTTCACCCTATAGTTATCGCCCATGCCGGGCAAACCTAAAAAGGGCGCCCATACGAGCGCCCTTTTACTTTAGACTTTCAGTTCAACGATACTGACAAGCCTACTGTTTGGTCAAGACTGCCGTCCATTCCTCGCCAAAAAGAGTTCCTCCTACCACAGTTATGGTCCCGTCCCCATTAAAGGTGAAATCACCAAATCCTGTCTCGCCCCAAAAATCAAATGTATTCACCAAAAAGAAGTTACCACATACATCCTGTATGGTTCCTGTCCAGTCACCATAGGGACACCATCCTACTGCTGCATAGAAGTGGTCATACGTACCGAAGGTGAAATCAGAAATGGTATAGAAACCCTCGTCCTCTGCAGCTGTAATGGTGATGGTTTTCTCCAGACCAACCAGAGGATCTTCAAAATCAGGGAAGGTAGAGTTGGTCACTGCCGTATAGGTACCCACAATCACATCGGGATCTGAAGGGCAAACCACCGCTGCCTGGAATCTTAATCCCTGAAGCTGATCTGAACTTCCAATGAGTTCTCCCTCCAGATTGTCAAAGGTTGCTACCTGACCTTCGCTGCCAGTTGCTTCGCAATTAAAGTTGTAGAAGTTCGCAAATGTTTCCTCCACGGTCACTCCGAAAAGATCCGCGAGTTCATAACCATCCACTTCAAACTCATAGGGGAACTCCGTGATGGTTGTTAAAAAGACATAATCCGTTTCACTCGCGCCCTGGTCATAAATCCTTTTTACATACACATCGTGACTTGCCACGTTGTTTGCGGGTGCATCAAAGGTACCCGATACGGGTGTGCCCTCAATGTCCTCAGAGCTTATATTCCGGGAAACTGGATCATAGGTTACAAAGATCCCACGCTCTGTTTCAGCCGGATCAAGCAGCATTGGCTTTGAGCATGCATAGGCGAGGACCATCAGAACTGATACTACTAGAAATTTAAATATTTTCATGATATGTTCTCTTTAAATTATTTAATGCTCCCTGCCGGATTTGTATCCCAGAATACCTGAACGGAATGCGGCTTCTGGTCGATGGCTGAATTCAGATTAACACAATCGGCCGGGTAGTTGAATGTCCTGGGGAAATTACCCGGGTCAGCAAGTAAAGCCGGCTGCAGGTTCGAGGGCATGGCGGTTCTCTTGACAAGGTTGTAGGACTCTATTCCATTCCCGAAAAGGGCTATGTAATACTCCTTAACAATAACTTCCAGACGCTCGGTATCTGAACTTGCATTGTCGTACAGGGTTTCTAATTCCGTCAGGTAGTCATCAATATCCTCCTGAGTGGGTATGAATTCCTGTACGGCTGTCTCCTCCCCAAAGGCCATTACATAGTCAATAGATGACTGAACAGCTTCCAGCAAGAGTAGTTTTGGATCGCCAGTTGTGCCCAGGGTCAGGGCTGCTTCTGCCTCCATGAATTTCACATAGCTGTCAAGCATAAGCACCTCCGCTCCGGCTCCCTGCATGCCTGAAGCTGCAGCTCCAGGCAGCCCGATATCACTGTCAAATTCTCCTCCTGCGGGATAGACGCCCCACAAGGCTCTCTTTCTGGTATCTGGCGGAATTCCGTCATCATCCAGGTGATCGCGTCCCCAGTACCCGTCACTCAAGGTGCAGAATGGCATATCCACTGGGTAATGAGGTGGCCTGGGAGTTCCAAAACAGGGCAATTCCTGGAAATTCTCCGAAGACTCAAGTACCTGCCGGTAAAAATAGTAGCGTATTCTGGGATCAACCACTGATTTTTCTTCATACAGGGTCCACATAAAGTAATTGGCCATATAATCATTACCGCCATTCAGATAATTATAGGTAAAATACGGATGCCTGCTGTCAGGATTGTCTGTATTTCGGCTGTATTCAAACACCCAGTTCTGAGAGGCTTCATTGATCAGGTCGCCATCCTGAATCAGACCATTGATCCCGGAAGTTGCTCGTGTTGCATCCACAAGGCGCAGGTTAAGATAAATCTTAAGTTTAAGCGTTTTGGCCAGTGTGATCCATGCATCAGTATCACCGCCGTAAAACAGATCGCTCGAGGGTACAGCCATGGCATCTTTGTCCAGGTCTGCAATGGCCTCATCCAATTTGCTTATTGCCACATCATATACTAACTGATCGTCATCTGCTGCCGGATTAAAATTTGTGGCATCAAAGGACTCTGTCCACGGGATATCCCCAAAGAAGTCCACCAGGGTAACCAGGGTGTATGCCTGCAATACTTTGGTAATCCCGGCATGGATCCACCACTCTTTCTCTTCGTAGATAGGTAGGAAAGTATGAGCATCCATGAGTAATCCTTCATAGGCATAGTCCCAGGACTGATCGAAGTTTGTGGGGTTATAAGAGTTTTCGTAAGTACCACCCCAGGGATTCATCATTCTCACGACTTCCATCCCGATTTTATTCATGCCGTTCCAGTTGGCTGGATCATCATCGTTTACGAAGTTCTTGAAATTCACCTGCATGGCATTCAGTGCATAGTCTGGATTTGCATCTGACAGTACTACTGCATCGGGATCTTCCGTCAGGTCCAGATCGAAAAAATCACATGAACCAACAAGGAGTCCCAGCAGGACAGTTACTGATAAAAGTGTAATTATTCTTTTCATAATTCTTTTTGTTAATTGTCTAGAAAGTCACTTTAATGCTGCCTCCGTATCTGGTGGAACTTGGTCCGGTCAGGAAGTCAAATCCCAGTCCGTTACCCACTCCAAGACTCAGCACGTCGGTGTCGAAATTCATATATTCTGGGAAACTGAGGGCCTTGAACCAAATATTCTGTCCCATCAAAGAAAGCTCGATACGCTTAAAAGGCAGTTTGCTCATCCAGCTTTGAGGCAAGGAGTAGCTTACGGATATCTCCCTCAATCTGACGGTAGTCCCATCAATTACATTGACCTCGCTGGGAGCCTGAGTTCCAAAATTATTGAAGTAGGCATTGGAGGCTGTAAGTTGTACATCATTGGGAAGCCCTTCTTGAGTGACACCGGTCATTACGAAAGTTTCCATCCTGTTAAAGTCGGTATCTTTAGTGAGACCACGCCCTAATAAAGTATTCACAGTTTCAGAGAAAATATCCCCTCCCTGACGATAATCCCATTGCATATTTAAGGAAAATCCCTTGTACTGAAGTCGGTTAATAATGCTTGATTCGAAATCAGGGTGAGGATTTCCAATGATATCTGGATCATCCGATTGCAGGTAATTTCCATTCCCATCGACAAGCAAGTTATCGTTTTCATCCCTGGCTATTTTGTATCCGTACATTACTCCGTAAGGTTGACCGGCTATGGCATAGTTACCCAAATCGGAAAAACCACTGATTAATACCTTCTCCAATCCCATTCCCAGTTCTTCGACCACACTTTCATACTTGGTAAATATTCCGGTGATGGTCCAACTGAAATTCGTCATCTTGACAGGGGTTACATGCAGCTCCACCTCAAGACCGCGGTTGTTCATCTGACCTATATTCACATAGGTCTGGCTATACCCCGTTGCCGGATCAAGCCTGGCATCGGTAATCAGGTTTTTTGTAGTTTTTGTGTATACGGTGATATCGGCTCCAAACCGGTTCTCATACATGGAAAACTCGAGTCCCAACTCTGTTTCTGCATGCAATTCTGGTTGCAGGTCAGGATTCCCCAGGAAAAACGAGACTCCATTGGAGGGGACTACTGTTCCATCCCTGGTAACATAACCACGAGCGTTGCTGTCCAACACATCCTCCGTCACATACAAGGGTGGGAATCCAGCCGAAGTACCATATCCTATTCTCAGCTTAAGGAAATCAAACTTCATGCTTGTCCTCAGGGCCTCCACCAGATTGGATGGAATAAAGGAAAGACTTGCACTGGGATAAAACTGGCTCCTGTTTTCCTTTTGGAGTGATGAAAACCAGTCATTCCGGGCCGACAGGTTCAAGTATAAATAATTGCTGTAACTGGCCGTAATCTGTCCGAAGACCCCCAGTGTATTTGATTGCGCCTGAGACTGTAGAGGGAAACTATTAAAGCTGTTGATGGCACTGTGGTCGCTGAAGTATTTATGGTTCATCATCCCGAATATCAGCTGGTTGGTGCTCTCCATCCCATCTGAACTATAGATATCGCGCAGGGAGGTGCCTCCCAGCAATGCATCCAGGCTGATCTGATCGCCAATATCCTGTTGCAAGGACAGCAACACGGTCTGATCCCAGGAGGTATTCATTATATGGCGGGTTCTGTAAAGCCCATTCAGGTAGTTATCATTCTGAACCGAACCCTTATTTAACTGGTATTCCTGTTGTTCGGAATAGTGGTCAATCCCATACCTGTAGGTCAGGTTCAAATTATCCAATATATTATAGGTAAGGTTTCCTGACCCAAATACCCTGTTCACATTGTCGATGGCACTTGCATACTTTGTGGTCCAAAGTGGATTTTGAATATCATTGCTTACACGGTAAAATACACTTTGGTGATCAATGGGGCTCTCAAAAGGCAATCCCATCAGATCTATGGATCGGGGAGTATACAATACATCGGCGAACACTGAAATCCCACTGCCTCCTCCGATTCCACTACCGCTCCCATAACTGATGGGCGGGGTTTTCATATCCGTTTTCACAAAATTCATGGTTCCCCTGAAAGTCAACCTTTTGCCAATCTTTGTACTGCCTCCGATTCCAACGTTGAATTTCGATAGTTCGTTCCCAGGCAGGAATCCCTGGTCATTCAAATAACTCACACTGGCATTGTAACTGGAATTTTCATTCCCGCCAGTCATGTTGACTGAAGTATTTGATGCCACTCCAGTTCTGAAAAATTCAGTCACGTTATCATAGGGTTTCAATACATACTGGGCTCCCTGAAACTCGGGGAAAGCTGCGACCAGGTCAGGATCAGCAAAACCTGAATAAGGATGATCCGTCGTCGCATAGGGATCCGTAAAGGCTGCCCCCCAGTTGCTGTAGAAGAATCCATTTTGCTGGTTATACCCGTTTCCATAGGAATCCTGGTAAACAGGCAGGTTCACTTTGTTAAGGAAGAGCGACTGGTTGACAGTAATTTCATCCTGACCTCTTTTGCCAGCTCCGTTTTTGGTAGTAATGATGATCACGCCGTTCCGGCCATCCGCACCATAG
>SPBY01000386.1 GCA_004525825.1 Bacteroidia bacterium | reverse complement strand
CCCAATACCCCCGTCGGGAAAGCAGCCCTGGTATCGATGATACAGGTGGACCCGGTAAAGGTGATGGTCAACCTGAGTGAAAAATATCTGCCCCTGGTAAAGGAAGGCATGACAGCCACCATAAGCACAGAAGTATACCCAGGTGTAAAGTTCACTGGCAAGGTATTCAGGATCCATCCCACCGTCAGTGCGGCCACCCGAACTTTTGTGACGGAAATAAAAATTCCCAATAAAAACGAAAAACTGAAACCGGGGATGTTTGCACGTGTCAGCATTAAGCTGGGAGAAAGCGAGGCTCTGACGGTACCTGCCATCACTGTGATGCAGATGTCGGGCACCAACGAAAGGTATGTGATGCTTCACGAGAACGGGACCGCACGCAAAGTGGTCGTACAAATCATAAACAGGTACGACGATCAGCTGGAGATATCTTCCCCTGAACTCCAGGGTGGAGAACAACTGATCTATGCCGGCCAGAGTCAGTTGGAGGATGGCACCCGGGTAAATGTAGTAGCTGACTAACCTAATAAAGCACTTGAGATGAGTATATACGGAAATGCGGTCAAACGACCAATCACAACCATAATGATCTTTGTGGCACTGCTAGTGATGGGGGTATATTCCCTGAACAAGCTGCCCATCGATTTCTACCCCGATATCGATTTCCCAGCCATATCGGTAATCACTACTTATTCCGGGGCCAGTGCGGCCGATATCGAGACCAATGTGACCCGGATGATTGAGGACAACCTGAATTCGGTGAGCAACCTGAAGAACATCTCTTCGGTTTCGCGCGACAACATGTCCATAGTGGTGTGCGAATTTGAGTGGGGCACCAACCTGGATGAAGCATCCAACGAAATGCGGGATGCCATCAGTTTTGCGGAGCAGTTCCTACCGGAGGAAGTAAGCAAACCGGCCCTCTTCAAATTCAGTTCCAGTTCCATGCCCGTTCTCTTTTACGGGGTGACGGCTGAAGAAAGTTTTCCGGCCATAGTCTCCATCCTGGATGAAAAGGTGGTAAACCCGCTGAACCGGATCGACGGGGTGGGTTCCGTGGGACTGATGGGTGCCCCGGGTCGGGAGATCCAGGTAGACATCGATCCCCGGAAAATGGAGTCTTACAACATCACCGTGGAGATGATCGCCGGGGTGCTGAATGCTGAAAACCTGAACCTTCCTGCCGGGAACGTCGAAATGGGAATGATGGACTATCCCCTTAGGATCAAGGGAGAGTTTTCATCCAGTGACGTGCTGGCCGACATTGTACTGGCCAGCTTTAACGGGCAAACCATCTACCTGAAGGATGTGGCCACCGTCAGGGATACCATCCGGGACGTGGCCATGGACGAAAGGCTGAACGGTAAAAACGGGATGCGAATTGTCATCCAGAAGCAATCGGGTGCCAATACCGTGCAGGTCTGTCAGGACATCCAGGCCATGATGCCTTCCCTGATTGAATCGCTGCCCGGTGACATTGAGATCATCACCTTTTTTGATTCCTCTGAATTCATTGTAGATTCCATCAGCAACCTGTCAAACACCCTGATGTTTGCAGCCATTGCGGTGGTCCTGGTGGTGCTCTTTTTCCTGGGACGCTGGAGAGCCACCTTCATTGTGATCCTCACCATTCCCATTTCATTGATAGTCTCCTTTATTTATCTCTATATTTCCGGGAGTACCATCAACATCATCGCGCTGTCGTCGCTATCCATTGCCATTGGGATGGTGGTGGATGATGCCATCGTGGTGCTGGAGAATATCACCAAACATGTGGAAAGGGGGAGCAGGCCACGAGAGGCGGCCATTTACGCCACCAACGAGGTGTGGCTGGCAGTGATTGTCACCACCCTGACGGTGGTGGCCGTATTCCTGCCACTTACCCTGATTGGCGGTATGACCGGCGAATTGTTCCGGCCTCTGGGATTCATTGTATCCATTACCGTGGTCACCTCCACCATCAGCGCCATCACCCTGACTCCCATGCTGGCTTCCAAAATGATGAGGCTGCGAAAGGCACCGAAAAAAGTCCGTACCATCAGCTATGACAACATCATCGGTCGCTTCCTGAACTGGCTGGACAACTTTTATGTAAGATCCTTACGGGCTGCCCTGAAATTCAGGTGGGGTACCCTGATCATTGCCTTTGTGATCTTCCTGGGATCCATGGCCATGGCCGGCGGAATGGGCTTTGAGTTTATGCCGGAAGCCGATCAGGGTTCACTGACCGCAGCCATTGAGCTGCAGACAGGCCTCCGGGTGGATGAAACCACCAAGGTAGCGCGTAAGATTGATGCCTTCATCGTGGAAAACATACCGGAAGCGGAATTTTACTATACCTCTGCGGGTTCGGACGACCAGGGAGGGATCATGTCCCTGTTTATGGAGTCGGGATCGCACCGGATCAACATCAGCTTCACCCTCATCAGCCTGGAGGAGCGCGAACGAGATGTATGGGAGCTTTCCAATCTTCTTACCGAGTACCTGGAGACCATCCCGGAGATCGTCAATTTTGTGGTGGTCCCCAACGGCGGAATGGGTGGCACCACGGAAAACAATGTGGTGGTGGAAATTTATGGTTATGATTTCGATGCCACCTCAGCCATTGCCATGGCCCTGGCCGACAGCGTAAGCTCCATCCAGGGAGCAACTAACGTGAGTGTGAGCCGCGATCCTTCCAAACCCCAGCTCCAGATTGTACCAGACCGGGAAAAAATGGCCCAGCACGGACTGAACACCTTTACCCTGGCCAGTGCGGTCCGCAACCGGGTGGAAGGTCCCTACCTGAGCAAATACCGGGAAGAGGGCGATGAGTATAACATCACGATGCGCTTTGTAGAGGATGAGCGGAATTCACTCTCCAAACTCGAAAATATCGCCCTGGTGAACATGAACATGCAGATGATCCGTCTGGGTGAGGTGGCCGAAATTGAAGAAAACTGGTCACCCCCCAACATCGAACGCAAGAACAGGGAGCGCATGGTCAGCGTATCGATCACCCCCTATAAGGTCCCTCTGAACAGAATGGCCGAAGAGGTACAGGCAAAGATCAACCACATGGAGATTCCACCTGATGTGAATATCCAGATGGGAGGTGCCGTGGAGGATATGCAAGAATCCATGAAGGACCTGATGTTGCTCTTGCTGCTCAGCCTGGTTCTCACCTACCTGGTCATGGCCTCTCAGTTCGAATCCATGAAAATGCCCTTTATCATCATGTTTTCCATCCCCTTTGCCTTCACCGGCGTGATCATGGCCCATATGTTGACCGGCATCACCATGAGTGTGATCTCCATGGTGGGTGGGGTGATGCTGGTGGGTATCGTGGTGAAGAACGCCATTGTGCTGGTGGACTACATCAACCTGATGAGGGAGCGGGGACTCGAGCTCAGGGATGCCATTGTGGTATCCGGAAAATCGAGGCTGCGTCCGGTACTGATGACCTCCCTGACCACCATCCTGGGCATGTTGCCCCTGGCCATGAGCAAAGGATCCGGATCTGAGATCTGGAGTCCCATGGGTATTGCAGTAATTGGCGGTCTGATTTTTTCTACCATGGTCACCCTGCTACTGATCCCTGTGGTTTACCACATCATGCTTCGCAGAAGCGATCAGAGGAAAAAGGCGGTGGAGTACAATTTTATGAATGGTAACGGGGAAGGATTGCCCGAAAACAACTAGAGATGAAAGCAGTATTTATCGTATATAACCAGGCTCAGAACGAGAAGGTTGAGTATCTTTTTGACAAGCTGAATATCCGAGGATTTACACGCTGGACCGAGCTCGCGGGCCGGGGCAGCGTGGATGGTCCTCCTCACATGAACACCCACACCTGGCCGGAACAGAATACGGCCTGTATGGCAGTGATGGAGGACGACGCGGTAGAAGCCGTGTTGGAGGGTGTCCGTCGTCTCGACGAGGAGAACAAGGACGTGGGGATCCGCGCCTTTGTGTGGAATGTGGAAGCTTCTTATTAGGCCCGGGCCCAATAAGAAGCTGTTAGGATGCTCGGTTAGCTTCGCTGAACTCGCAAGCTCGGTT
>SPBY01000694.1 GCA_004525825.1 Bacteroidia bacterium | reverse complement strand
TATTACTGATCGCTGATGTCATAGGCGAACAACTTATCCTGATGACGGATATAGAGCCGTGCGCCGCATACCACTGGATGTGCCCAATGCATCCCCTCCCCGCCATCCGGCACCTCAAAGGCACTTACTGCTTCGTATTTTTCAGGAGTGGCCTTCACAAGCGTCATGATCCCTCTTTCATCCAGGCAATACAGCATTTGATCCGCATAGGTAAGTGATCCTCTCCCGCCTGTGTTCCATATCTGTGAGCCAGTCTGGAAATCCAGGCAAAACCATCCCCGGGCATCCTGACCTGCCCCGTAAAGGTATCCGTTATGCAGGATCACCCCACCATGCTGATTGTCCATAAGTTCTGTTTGCCAGACCTTTTCAGGTGTAATTCCGTTTCCAGAAGCATTGAGCCTTATAAGGATGCTTCCTTTGCCATATCCGCTGGAGGCAAAAACATACCCATTGTGATAAATGGGATCTGACACATTATTTGACCGGCTATTCTCATATTCCGTGTGCCAGAGAAGTTTCCCGGTATGTAAGTCGACTCCGAACAGACTGTTTGAACTCAGCCCGGAGATCTGACGATGGCCGCCATGATCAAAAATAATCAGGGAACTGAATCCAACCGTACCGGGTATTTCAGTATTGGCCCATAACAGCTTACCGCTATGTTTATCTAAGCAGACCATGTAGGCTTTTTCTCCGGCAGGACAACAATAGAGCCTGTCTCCTTCAATATGCACCGATTCGGAATACCCGTATTCCGGGATTTCAGCATCAAAAAGCTCCCGCAATTCAATGCTCCAAACCTCATCTCCTGATTTAGCATTAAAGGCCGCTAACCTGCCAAGTTCACCCAGATGGTATACAACCCCCTCACTGTAGGTAGGAGTACTTCTTGCACCGTTGTATGATATTGCCCAGGGCATCTCTGTTTCCCAGGCCTGGCCATTGGGCTTTTTCCATACGAGGTTCCCATCCAGGTCAAATGCAAACACAAAGGTTTGCTGATCATCAATCCCGGAGGTAAAAAGATACCCATCGGCTATGGAGACGGTACTGTATCCTTTTCCCAACCCGGAAATCGTCCAGAGCAATGCCGGACCCTCTTCCGGCCATTCGCTTAGTAATCCTGTCTCTGTTGATTTATTGCTCCGGTCCGGTCCGTGGAAATTATGCCATTCATCTAACTGCTGGGTCTTAAGGTCACAGCCGAGGAAGAAACAAATTAAAGAGAATGAGAAACCGAACTGAAAAACTTTCCTGACTAATAAGGGCTTATTCATGTAGTATAATGTTTGTCATTTATAAAAATAAGTCACCTTTCTGACAATTTCCAGTAAACGTGGTTGAATTGCTCTTTTGCAAAGAAATATTCACGTAATTCAGGACAATGCCAATCTGTGGAGTGTGTCTTTTACCGCAGATCCGGACCTGGATGTGGGGGAGCCAGTGCTCTTGTTTCAGGGAGAGTTTAAGGGCACCTCTGGTCCCTGGGGACGCAACTATGATCTGGCAACTGATGGAGAGCACTTTGTTATGATCAAAGAGGAAATGGCAGAATCAGTCACCGCCCAGATTTATGTGATTCTCAACTGGAGTGAAAAGTAGATACTAATAAGCAATCAGACCCCGTTTGTAACTCATTGATTGCATATATTTGATTTTTGTAATTGGTATATTAACTTTCGACTTTATTCATTAACATTCCGTAATAATGAGAAGATATTTCTGGCCCCTGTTTATCCTGGTTTTAGTTATTGGAACTTCGTGTCAACCGAAAGTAAACGTTGAAAAAGAGAAAGAAGCCATTCTGGCGGAGATCCAGGAGCAATCAGATGGAGTAGCAGCTATGGATAAGGATCGGGTGTATGCCACCCACATCCAGAGCAGCGAGGAAATGAGGCTCGAGATGGGGGTATATGGTTACAGAGCCTATGAGGGATGGGACGAAATAGAATCTTTATTTGGCGATTTTTTTGAGGGAGGTAATTACGCTAATATTAAAATTTCCAAAGAGAATGTTGTTATAAAAGTAAATGGAAACGGCGCCTTGTTAACTTGTGATAATTTCGTGCAATGGGGCACGGGCGACGATACAGACGGGTATTCCAACATCCAGATAGTCTTTCT
>SPBY01000199.1 GCA_004525825.1 Bacteroidia bacterium | reverse complement strand
TACAGTGTGTGCAAGTAAGACGAGTAGCTTTCTGGCAAATTTCTGGCAAAACAAAAAGGGTTACGAATCTCGATGACTGCAACCCTTTGATTATCTGTGTGGAGCATATCGGAATCGAACCGATGACCTCTTGACTGCCAGTCAAACGCTCTAGCCAACTGAGCTAATGCCCCAGGGAGTGGCAAAAGTATTAAAAAAATTGAAAGTAAAAAACAGCAGATTGGCAGAATTTTTGTAGCTATTTCATTGTAAATAAATGTTTAAGTAAATACTTTTTGAATTATCATTTGTAAATCACTATTTTTATTGCCCAAATAAACAGCGACATGGAACTTAAGAAATCAAAATCAGCAGATCTGGAAAGAAGAAAAGGGATGTTCGTCCAGATTGGACTCGTGGTAACCCTTTCAATTGTGCTGGTAGCTTTTGAATGGACAAAAGGCGAACGCAAGGATGATGGGTCTGACGCGGTGGCAGAAATCCAATTTGAGGATGAGATGATGCAGATCACCCGCAGGGAAGAACCCAAACCAGAGCCTAAGCCCGAGCAGCCCAAGGTTGCGGAGGTACTTGATATTGTGGATGACGATGTGGAAATCGAAGATGATTTCGATTTCGATATGGAAGCCACTGACGCTACTGAATATGATTTCACCAGCATGATGGGAGACGACAGTGAGAATATTGAAGAAGAAGAGGTATTCTACATTGTGGAAGATATGCCGACTTTCAACGGTGGAGATCCTGCCACTGAATTCCGAAAGTACATTGCGCTGAACCTCCAGTATCCCGAAATTGCAGCTGAAAACGGCGTGAGCGGACGAGTTATCGTGCAGTTTGCTGTAAATAAAACGGGCCAGGTGGTAGATGCGATCGTGGTTCGTAGTGTAGACCCTGCTTTGGATAAGGAAGCCATCAGGGTGGTCATGTCATCCCCAAAATGGGCCCCCGGAAAGCAGCGTGGGAAAGCGGTTAAGGTACTCTTTACCTTCCCCATTAACTTTGTGCTGCAATAGGAGCCATAAAGACATTTGTTAATAAAAGCCGGCCGCAAGCCGGCTTTTTTATTGCAATAGACTTTAATTTAGGGGAAGTTAAAACCATTTAATCATGAAAAAGACCTTAGCTTTTCTTGTTACAGTGCTGTTACTTTCCAGTTGTGGTTCCACCACCAAGAAATTGCAGCAGGGCAATTATGATGCAGTGATTGATAAAACTGTCAAGAAGCTGATCAAGGATGCAGATGCCGATGATGCCGCCGAAATGGACCGGGCCTTCCGCTATGCCAACGACAGGGACCTGGAACGGATCAAGTTCCTGACGATGGAGAACAATCCTGATAATTACGATGAAATTTTCAGTCGTTACAACATGTTGAAGGAGCGTCAGCGCAAGGTGCGCACTGTCACCCCGCTTACCGTGGAGGGGAAGACCTACAGTTATGAGTATGTGGACTATGATGCGGTGATGATTGCGGCCAAGAGGAAGGCGGCCGACTACTTTTATAACAATGGGAAAGGGCTGCTGGAGAATGCTCTTCAGAAGCAGGACTACCGCGACGCCTACTATCAGCTCATGAAGGCATCGGAATACAGTGGTGGCCAGTTTGAGAACATGGATGCATTGATCTATGATGCACGCATGAAAGGGATCAGCCGGGTCATTGTGGAGGTGAACAACCAGACACCTCTGAAACTGCCTCCACTGGTGGAGGAGGATCTGATCTCTTTTGATACCAGGGGTCTGGGCAATGAGTGGGTGGAGTACCACTTTAAACATGTGGATGCGGGCGCCAGCTACGACTATGCGGTATATGTGAAGCTCCTTTCCATCCTGGTTTCCCCCGACAATGTGAAGGATATTGACGAAATCTTTAAGAAAAATATCTCTGATGGATTTGATTATGTCCTGGATGCTAACGGAAATGTGATGAGAGACACGGCCGGTAACGACATCAAGTTGCAGAAATTCAAGGAAATTACCTGCACCATGATTGAAACCCAGCAATTCAAGAGCGTGGAAATCCGGGGAGAGGTAGAGATCCTGTCCTATAATCCGGATCGTTTGATTCAGAAAGAGCCTTTTGGAGCCTCCAACCAGTTCGAGCATAGTTCGGCCAGGGCCATTGGAGATGTGGGTGCTCTCACCGAAGAGGCCCTGAAAAAAACCCAGCAGGAGAAGATTCCCTTCCCCACAGATGTGGACATGGTGATGATGTGTACAGAAACCGTCAAACCTGCCATCCGCAATGCCATATATGCAAACCGACAATACATTCGATAGAAATCTGCCTGAATATTTATATTTCTAAATTGAGGGGCCCTTTCGGGGGCCCCTTTTTTTCCCTCCTCAGTTTCGAATGTAAAGTCTGGAGTATTTGCTACTTTTGCAGCCTGAATCAGAATAATGGGAGATTATTGGGATCATAGGGAATACCCGGAGACGGCGGTACTGGTAGGCGTGATTAAGCAGGGGCAGTCCGAAGAGCTGGCATCCGATTACCTGGAGGAACTGGCTTTTCTGGCCGAGACGGCAGGAGCAGAAATCCGGGCGGTTTATACCCAGAAACTGGATGTTCCCCATCCCAAGACCTTTCTTGGTTCGGGGAAGCTTCTCCAGGTGAAGGACTTTGTGAAAGAGGAAGAGATCGATATGGTGATTTTTGACGATGAGCTTTCACCTTCCCAGCTTCGTAACATCGAGCGCGAACTCAATTGCCGGATTCTCGACCGCACCAACCTGATCCTCGATATTTTTGCGGGCAGGGCCCAGACCGCCCATGCCAAAACGCAGGTAGAACTGGCCCAATACCAGTATCTGCTGCCTCGTCTGACCCGGATGTGGACCCACCTGGAGCGTCAGCGTGGAGGAATCGGACTGAGAGGGCCCGGGGAAACGGAGATCGAAACAGACAGGCGGATCATTCGTGACAAGATCTCCAAATTGAAGGAGCAGCTGATCAAGATCGATAAGCAGATGATGGTGCAGCGTAAGAACCGGGGCAATATGGTCAGGGTGGCCCTGGTGGGCTACACCAATGCCGGAAAATCAACCCTGATGAACCTTTTGAGTAAATCCAATGTTTTTGCCGAGGACAAACTGTTTGCCACCCTGGATACCACGGTACGCAAAGTGGTGGTGGAGAATCTTCCCTTCCTGTTGTCCGATACGGTGGGATTCATCCGAAAGTTGCCCACCCACCTGGTGGAGTCTTTCAAATCGACCCTCGATGAAGTGCGTGAGGCCGATATCCTGATGCATGTGGTGGATATTGCGCATCCCAGTTTCGAGGAGCAAATCGAGGTGGTGGAGAACACTCTCAGGGAGCTGGGTGGCGGAGAGATCCCGGTCATGCTGGTATTCAATAAGACGGATGCTTATACCTACGTAAAGAAAGATGAGGATGACCTCACCCCTTCCAACAGGGAAAACCTGAGCCTGGACGATCAGAAAAAGGAATGGATCAGGGCCCACCCCGAGGCACTCTTTATCTCGGCCCTTAAGAAGTCAAACATTGACGAGCTGAAGGACCAGCTTTACCATAAGGTGAAGGATATTCACATCAGGCGCTATCCCTACAACAATCTGCTCTACTAGTTTTACACGAGGCCTTTTTTTACCATGTACTCGGCGATCTGAACTGCGTTCAGAGCGGCACCCTTCTTGATCTGGTCTCCCACGCACCAGAAGGTGATCCCTTTGGGATTGCTCAGGTCCCTCCGGAGCCTGCCAACAAAGATGTCATCCTTGCTGGCCGATCCCAGCGGCATGGGGTAGACCTTGTTGGCCGGATCGTCCTGCACGGTCACCCCTTCTGCATTTGACAAGGCATCCCTCACCTGATCCAGTTCAAGGGCATCCTCGGTCTCCACCCAGATGGCTTCTGAATGGTTTCTGAGTACCGGAACACGAACGCAGGTGGAACTGACTTCAAGGTCGGAATGCATGATTTTGCGCGATTCATGGTACATTTTCATCTCCTCCTTGGTGTATCCGTTCTCTGTGAACACATCAACTTGTGGAATCAGGTTGAAAGCGAGCTGGTACTGGAATTTCTCTACGGTGACCGGATCGCCTGCAGCAATCTGTTTGATCTGTTTTTCAAGCTCGGCCATGGCGGCGGCCCCGGCACCGCTGGCGGCCTGGTAAGTAGCAGCATGGACACGTTTGATGGGGGAGAGGTCGTTGATGGGTTTCAGACAGACCACCATCTGGATAGTGGTGCAGTTGGGATTGGCCACAATGTTCCTGGGGAGCTTGTGCAGATCCTCCGGATTTACCTCGGGGACCACCAGGGGTACATCTTCGTCCATCCGGAAAGCAGAGGAGTTGTCGATCATGATGGCGCCGTGTTTGGTGATGGTCTCTGCAAACTTTAAAGAAGTGCCTCCCCCTGCGGAGCATAAAGCAATAGTTATGTCCTGGAAATCATCATTCTCCCGAAGCTCCTTAACGGTGAGGGTTTCACCCTTGAAGGTGTACTGGCTGCCGGCACTGCGGGCAGAGCCAAACAGCACCAGTTCGTCCAGGGGGAAATTTCTCTCTTCAAGTACGCGCAGGAACTCCTGTCCCACGGCTCCGCTTACTCCTACAACTGCAACTTTCATGATCGGTCTTATTGGTTCTTCAGTCTGCAAAAATCAGCATTATTTCTCTCTTCTAAAATACCTTATGGTATTTTTTTTACTCTGCCAGGGATGGGTGCTGGCACAGGAAACTCAAAATACAGGTGTTACTGCTCTGGTTGGAGGTGATTCAACATTTCAGGCCGGGTGGGGTGAGGTGGTATTTAACGAGGTGATGGCAGATCCCAATCCGCCCGTTCGCATTGCTGAAGAGTACCTTGAATTGTATAACCGATCAGGCCGGGTGATGGACCTGGAGGGCTGGACATTGCAGGTTAATACCCGCACCTATACCCTCTCTGCTACCCTGATGCCTGAAGGGCACCTTCTGGCCCCCGGAGCATTCGGGGTGGTCCTTGACCTTACCCTTCCCAATGGGGGCGCCACCCTGTCGCTGTATGATCCCGGGGAGAATCTGGTGCATGCAGTCCGGTACGGGGTGCCGTGGGATGGAGCTGACTGGAAGAAGGAGGGAGGCTGGTCGCTGGAATCTCCCGATCCTGAGCAGATTTGCAATATCTCTGCGTTGTGGGAGTATTCCAGGGATCCGGCCGGAGGGACCCCCGGAAGGATCAACAGCACGTTGGCCATTCTGGAGGACCGGGAAAGTCCGGTCTTGCTTTATTCAGGGTTTTATGATCCCGCAGGGGGAGTTCAGGAAGATGCTGACCCCGGTCTGCTCAGGCTATTCTTTTCCGAGCCGGTGGTCATTTCTCCTGCGGAACTTCAGCAAATCGTATTGTTACCCGGGAATCTTCTCCCCCAGGAAGCGCATCTGCTGGCTCCCCTCTCCACCGTTCTGGAACTGCGCTTTCCGGCGGACCTCCAGGAGAGGCCCCATTTCAAAGTTAAGATCCCGCGGGTAAGCGATTGTCAGGGGAACGTTCGCCTATCCCTGGAGGCGATGGCAGGCTCAGTTTCTGCACCTGGTCCCGGGAGCGTTCAGATCAATGAGATCATGTATGACCCGGCGGAAGGTTACCCGGAATACATCGAGCTCGCTCTGCCGGGCAAGCGGTTTTATGACCTCAGGGATCTGGCTATTCATGTGGTAGATGAGGGAGACCCGGCGGATGATCCTCTGCCCTTATCGGATCATTCCAGGCTCATGGTGCCGGGCACTTATGTGGTGGTGACAGGCAGTATGGAGCACCTGAGGGAAGCTTACCACCTGGATAGGTCTGGACTATGGGTGGAGGTGGCAGGACTGAAAACCTTGGGTAACAGCGGGGGAAGCCTCTTCCTCACTGACAGGGCAGGGAATGTCCTGGACAGGGTGGACTATGGCGATCATATGCATGCAGAAATATTGTCCGACACCCGGGGAATAAGCCTGGAGAGGATCTCGGGTGAACGCAGTGGTAATGATCCGGACAACTGGTACTCGGCGGCCGCCATGGAAGGCTACGCCACACCGGGCCGGGTAAATTCCCAGGCCATGACCGAGACAGAAACAGATCTCTTGTTTCAGGTCTTACCTCTTGTGTTCAGTCCCGATAACGACGGCTTTCAGGACTTGCTTG
>SPBY01000015.1 GCA_004525825.1 Bacteroidia bacterium | reverse complement strand
GGCAGCAATGAGTACTTCATCGCTTCCGACGCCACTCCCATTGCGGAGTATACCGACAGGGTGATTTACCTGAACAATGATGACATCGCCGTGATACGTAGGGATGAGCTGGTGCTCAAGAACCTGGGAAGCAAAGCTACCCAGGTCAATATTAAAACCCTGGACCTGGATATCTCTGAAATGGAGAAACAGGGTTACGAGCACTACATGCTCAAGGAGATCTTTGAACAGCCACGGTCCATTCAGGACACCTTTCGAGGACGCATTATGCTCGATACCAATGAAATCAGACTGGGCGGACTCCTGGATGTGAAGGATCAGTTGGTGAATGCCAAACGGATAGTGGTGATCGCCTGCGGTACCTCCTGGCATGCAGGACTGGTGGGAGAATACCTGATCGAGGACCTGGCACGGATCCCTGTGGAGGTGGAGTATGCTTCGGAATTCAGGTATCGGAACCCCTTGATTGGTCCCGATGATGTGGTGCTAGCCATCTCTCAGAGTGGTGAAACCGCTGACACCCTGGCTGCCATTCAGCTGGCCAGAGAGTCTGGAGCCCTTGTAATTGGGATATGCAATGTGGCAGGATCCAGCATTTCGAGGGAGACCCACGCGGGGGTTTATACCCATGCAGGCATTGAAATCGGGGTGGCCTCCACCAAAGCTTTTACCGCCCAGGTAACGGTGTTGACCATGATGGCCATGATGATTGGAAAGGAGAAAGGACTGCTTTCAGAGGAGCGCTTCGGGCACCTGATTAGTGAATTGAATGATATTCCCCGGAAAATAGAAAAGATCCTGGAACAAAATGAAGAGTTCAGGCGGATTGCGGAGATTTACAAGGACGCCACAAACGCTCTATACCTGGGCAGGGGCGTCTCCTTCCCTGTGGCCCTGGAGGGAGCGCTTAAATTGAAGGAGATTTCCTACATACATGCCGAGGGTTACCCTGCAGCGGAGATGAAACACGGACCCATCGCCCTGATCGATGAGAACATGCCAGTGGTATTCATAGCCACCAGGGATGGTTCGTACGATAAGATCGTTAGCAATATTCAGGAGGTGAAGGCGAGGAACGGAATAGTGATTGCCATTGTAACTGAAGGGGATGACGCCATCAAGGGGATGGTCGATCATGTGATTGAAATCCCGCAGACTGACGAATCGCTGGTTTCACTTACTTCAGTGATACCCCTGCAGTTGATTGCCTACCACATTGCATTGATGCGTGGGTGTAATGTGGATCAACCCAGGAACCTGGCCAAATCGGTGACCGTAGAATAAGCCGTCTGTACAAGCCATTTACTCCGAAGCGATTACCTGTCGCCGTACTGCTTGTTATAGTAGGATTGGTAGGCTCCTGAGGTAACGTTTTCCATCCAATCCGAATTTTCAAGGTACCAATCCACGGTTCTGGACAGTCCCTCTTCAAACTGAAGCGAAGGTTTCCAGTGAAGTTCCTTTTCAATCCTGCTGCTGTTTATGGCATACCTGAGATCGTGTCCGGCCCTGTCTTTCACAAAAGTGATCAGCTTTTCAGAGGTGCCGGTCTCCCGCTTCAGTTTCTCATCCATGATTCCACAGAGCAAAGTGATCAGGTCGATGTTCTTCCACTCGTTCAGTCCCCCGATGTTGTAAGTCCGTCCACGTAAGCCTTTGGTGAATATCAGCTCAATGGCCGAAGCATGGTCCTCCACGTAGAGCCAGTCCCTCACATTTTCTCCCTTGCCGTATATGGGTATGGGTTTCATATGCAGGATGTTATGGATGGCAAGGGGGATCAGTTTTTCGGGAAACTGATTGGGCCCATAATTGTTGGAGCAGTTGGAAAGCACCACCGGCAACCCATAGGTGTGGTGGTAGGCCCTGACCAGGTGGTCGGAACTGGCTTTGGAAGCCGAGTAAGGACTCCGTGGATCGTAGGCTGTCTCTTCACTAAAGAGGCCCTCTTTGCCCAGGCTGCCGTATACTTCATCGGTGGAGATGTGGTAGAACAGTTTCCCTTCACTTTCCTTCCAGCTATGTCTGCAGGCATTGAGCAGGTTCACAGTCCCCACAATGTTGGTATGGATGAAGGACATGGGATCTGTGATCGAACGGTCCACATGCGATTCCGCAGCCAGGTGGATCACCCCGTCAATCTCATGCTCCCCGAATAGCCTTTCCAGAAATGGGGCATCGGTGATATCGCCCCGGATAAATCTGTAGTTGGGGCTATTCTCTACATCAGCCAGGTTTTCGAGGTTCCCCGCATAGGTAAGCTGGTCCAGATTCAGGATCTGCACATCAGGATATTTCCTTACCATCTTCCTTACCACATGCGAGCCAATAAAACCGGCTCCCCCGGTGATTAGAATGGTCTTCATCTTACTCACTTTTCTGAGCTCTAATTTTCTGCTCCCACTTCCAGGCAGACCGAAGGGTTTCATCTATTCCTTTTTCAGCTTTCCAGCCCAGTTCGGAATTGGCATAAGAGGTATCGGCATACATCTTTTCGATGTCTCCTTCCCTTCGTCCCACTACCTTGTAATTCAATGACTGACCGGTCGATCGCTCAAAAGCCTTTATAACTTCAAATACCGAGAGCCCCTTGCCGGTTCCCAGGTTGAAAACTTCGAATTGAGATTTTTGCTCCTGGTTCAACAATCTTCGGATGGATGCCACATGAGCTTTTGCCAGGTCCACTACGTTAATGTAGTCACGAACAGCCGATCCATCCGAGGTGTTGTAATCATCGCCATATACACTCAGGCACTCCCTGAGTCCCGCGGCTGTCTGGGTGATAAAGGGTACCAGGTTGTTGGGAACTCCAACGGGGAGTTCCCCGATCAGGGCAGACTCATGAGCCCCGATGGGATTAAAGTAGCGCAGGGAGATCACTCCTTTCCCCTGCATGCTTGCTAAGGAATCCTGCAGGATTTCCTCACAGATCTGTTTGGTATTTCCATAGGGAGAATTCGCCTTCTTAATGGGGGCATCTTCGGTCACCGGAAGGACATCGGGTTCTCCATAGACGGTACAGGAGGAGGAGAAAACCATGTGATCCACCCTGTATTTTCGCATGGCTTTCATGAGATGGATCAGCGAAAAAAGGTTGTTCTCATAGTATTCCAGAGCTTTCTCCACGCTTTCCCCCACCGCCTTGAAGGCTGCAAAATGGATGATGGCATCGATGTCGGGATGTCTCTCAAATACCCCGAAGGTGGCCTTTTCGTCTCTAAGGTCCATCTCTTCAAAATGTGGTTCCTTCCCGGTAATGGAGGAGATGCCGCTCAATACTTCACGTTCAGAGTTGGAAAGGTTGTCAATGATGACTACCTCCATCCCCTCCTCCTGCAATTCAACTACAGTATGGGATCCGATGTATCCAGTTCCGCCGGTGACAAGAATCTTTATCATGCGGTTCAGTTAAAGGCTCCAGTATCTCAGCTTCTCTATTTGGTTTCTGAAGCTACCTTTCAAATCGGCAAAGATGGCCCCACTATGAGTGATCGATTCGAAATACGCTTCATCCAGGGAGGCATACTCCTTATGGTTCACTGCCACGACAATTCCGTGGTAAGGTCCTTCAATGGAGGGAGAAAGTTCAAAGTTATACTCTTTCATGATCTCCTCAGGGGATGCATGGGGATCCACCACATCCACCTTCACGCCGAATTCTTTTAGCTCCATGATCACATCTGCCACTTTGGAGTTGCGAATGTCACTGACATTCTCCTTAAATGTAGCTCCCATGACCAGTACCCTGCAATCCTTGAGATTGGGGAATTCAGAAGAGAGCTTCAGGGTCACCTGGCGGGCCACATATGCGCCCATGCTATCATTGATCCCCCGTCCCGAGTTAATGATCTGGGCATGATGACCGAATTTGGCTGACTTGAACGTGAGGTAGTAAGGATCCACTCCAATGCAGTGACCACCTACCAATCCGGGGAAGAAATTCAAGAAATTCCATTTAGTCCCGGCTGCTTCCAGGACCTCATAGGTATTGATTCCCATTTTGTTAAAAATCATGGAGAGCTCATTCATAAAAGCGATGTTGATGTCACGCTGAGTGTTCTCGATGATTTTGGCGGCTTCGGCCACTTTGATGGAGCTGGCCCGGTAAACACCTGCCTGGATGACCAGTTCATAGGTCTTAGCGATTTCCTCAGCCGATTCAGCATCACAACCAGAGCTTACCTTGGTGATGCGGGTAAGGGTATGCTCACGGTCTCCCGGGTTGATTCGCTCGGGCGAGAATCCTACTTTGAACTGATCCAAATAGGTCAAGCCGGAGACTGCTTCCAGCAGTGGGATGCAATCTTCTTCTGTGCATCCGGGATATACGGTGGACTCAAAGACCACGTAATCTCCCTCCGAGAGTACTTTTCCTACTGTGGTTGTGGCTGAAAGCAGGGGAGCTAAATCCGGATTTTTATGTTCGTCAATGGGAGTGGGCACTGCTACAATATAAAATGAGGCCTCCCTGATAACATCCAGGCTGGTGGTAAACTCTATATCACAACCATCGAAGTCCTCACTGGACAATTCGTTGCTGGGATCCACCTTGTTGTTCATCAAATCAATCCGGTCTTGCTTGATGTCAAAACCGATCACAGAAATCTTCTTTGCAAATTCAAGAGCAATGGGGAGTCCCACATAACCCAGGCCAATGACAGCCATTTTTTTATTACCGCTTAGCAGATCGTCATAAATCATTTTTAATGGTTTTAATAATTGGATGGTATTCTCCCGTGAGCCCCACGGGGGTGGTGTTTCGAATGTTATATACCGTCTGAATGGAAGATCGTGCCGCCTCCAGTCCGTATCCTTCTCCCTGGAGAATCTTCTTATAGGAGATCAAATGGAGGTCCGTAAATCCACCACTGAATTCGATTTCCTCCCCGTTCACTGTAATGGAACGGTAGGTTCGTTTGCCTGAAGCTTGAAGATTCTTGGGGATATCATTATAATCAATGCTCAGGAACCAGCGTACTCGTGCTCTTTCAAGCTCAAGGTATCCTGCAGCCTTATCCCCTTTCAGAAAGTTGACTTTGTTCTCCTTCACCTCGCCGAAAATCCAGGTTAGCATGTCAAAAAAATGGACACCGATGTTGGTGGGAACACCACCCGATTTTTCCACATTCCCTTTCCAGGAATAGTGGTACCAGTTACCCCTGCTTGTAATGTAGCTTAGGTCGATATCATAGACTTTATCGGGCGGATCATTGCTCACCTTAGTCTTCAGATCCATGATGGCATGGTGGTGACGGAGCTGGAGGATGTTCCAGACCCTCCTTCCGGTCTCGTTTTCATAGTCTTTCAGTGCATCGATGTTCCACGGATTCAGCACCAGGGGCTTCTCACAGATGGCATCTGCCCCGTTGCGAAGGGCAAAACGGATATGTGAATCGTGCAGGTAGTTGGGAGAACAGATGCTTACATAATCTACCTTGGTTCCCTTCCTGTTCAGTTTGGCTATGTGGCGGTCGAAGCGCTCAAATTCGATAAAAAAATCGGATTCCGGAAAATAGCTGTCTATGTAACCCACGCTATCGAAAGGGTCAAGGCAAGCCACCAGTGTATTTTTTGTCTCCTTGATGGCTCTGACGTGCCTTACAGCGATATACCCGGCAACTCCAATTAAGGCAAAATTCTTTACAGCTTCATTCATTCTGAGGTTCCGGTTTTTATGATGTTAGTTCCTTCAATTCTGTAGACTTCTCCGCTTTCGGGACAGGTGGCCACTCCCTGTTCATTGAATTCCAGGCGATGTCCGTATTCACTCATCCACCCCACCTGCCTGGAGGGATTGCCTACCACCAGGGCGTAGGGTAAAACTTCGTGGATGACCACGGCACCTGCTCCAATAAACGCAAATTTACCTATTTTATTTCCACAAACGATGGTGGCATTGGCCCCGATGGTGGCCCCTTTTTCCACCACAGTTTTCATATATTTGTCACGCCTTACGATAGCGCTACGCGGATTCATTATATTGGTGAATACCATGGAGGGCCCAAGGAACACATCATCCTCGCAAATGACCCCGGTATAGATGCTTACGTTGTTCTGCACCTTCACATTGTTACCCAGGATCACATCGGGTGAGACCACCACGTTTTGCCCCAGGTTACAATCATTACCGATTTTGCATCCTGTCATGAGGTGAGTAAAATGCCAGATCCTGGTCCCTTTACCGATCTCAACACCCTCATCAATCACTGCAGTTTCGTGGGCAAAATAATCGTTCATGGCTTAGCTTTTAAAATAGAAACGAAGCTGTTCCGAAATATATTCCAGCTGATCCTTTTCCAGCTCGGTATGCATGGGAAGTGAAAGCACCCTGCGGCACAAGTCCTCTGAAACCGGCAGATCCCCTTCCCCCAGGCCCAGGTCACGGTAAGCTTTTTGAAGGTGGAGCGGACCGGGATAATAGACCATGGAAGGGATTCCCTTATCCTGTAACCATTGCCTCAGGGCATCCCTTTTGGAGGGAGGAACCTGCAGGGTGTACTGGTGAAAAATGTGTGTACTGAAGGATGAACGATGCGGCACAGTCACTCCGGGGAGATCCGATAAGGTAGTATCGTACCAGGCCGCAGCCTCCTGGCGCCTCCGGTGATAGTCATCCAGGTACCTTAGTTTCACCCTGAGAATGGCGGCCTGCAAAGTATCGAGGCGGGAGTTTACTCCCACAAGGTTATAATGGTACCTGCGTTCCATGCCATGATTCACCAGTGAGGCAGCCCTAAGGCCAAAACTTTCATCGTTGGTAAAGATGGCCCCACCGTCCCCGAAGGCACCAAGGCTTTTGGAGGGGAAGAAGGAGGTGGTTCCCAGGTGTCCAAGGGTCCCGGCTTTCTTTGCCGTACCACCCTCAGGTAGAAAATCGGCTCCCAGAGCCTGGGCATTGTCCTCGATTACAAAGAGACCATTTATTCGTGCAAACTCCAGGATCGATTCCATATCGGCACACTGTCCGAACAAGTGCACCGGCACAATGGCCCGGGTGCGATCTGATAGCGCTTGCTCGAGCAGGGAAGGATCAAGGTTGAAGGTATCGGGCAGCACATCCACAAGCACCGGGTTTAATCGCAGCAGCCTGATCACCTCCACGGTGGAAATGAATGTAAAAGGGGAGGTAATTACTTCATCTCCCGGCTGCAGATCCAGGGCCATCAGTGACACCTGCAGGGCATCGGTTCCGTTTCCGCAGGCAATGCAGTGTTTGACGCCCATGTAATCTGACAATTCATCCTGAAATTGGCGGACATCATCCCCTCTGATAAAAGAGGTGGAATCAATGACCCCCTGAATGGCATTATCGACCTCTTTTTTTATTTTAAGGTATTGACCATGAAGGTCTACCATTTTTATCTCATTCATTCTTACGGGCTAGGAAAAACAGTATACGAATATAATAAAAATTGCGGGTTGATAACTTCGTTTTGAATTCCTCAGCTGACTGATTACTTTTACCTCACAATTGACCTAAGATGATTCTCGGAAAATATATCAGGGAGCTTTTGGATGAGAAGAAGCGCGTCATTCTGGCGGGCTTTGGTAACCTGGAATTAAAAACGCCGGATGGGTTGCAATCCCCATCAGGCAGCAGGATTGATCCTCCCGGAATTACGGTCAGATTTGACAGCAGTTTTAGCAAAGACGATGGCTTACTGGCTTCGGTCTATGCCAAGGGGGAGGGACTGGAGAATGACGAAGCTCAGCAGCGGGTTCTGGAATTGATCGATGCCATCAAATTTGCCCTGGACAGGGGTGAATCCTATAACCTTCCTGAAACTGGGATTTTTGACCGGGACGACGACGGAAAGGTCAGGTTCCAGGTCGACCCGTCCTGGCTGCTTGAGCCCGACCAGTACGGACTGGAATCCATGGATCTGCTGGAGCTCGAAGATTTGCCTGCCGAGGAGGAAGTTCCTGAAACAGAGTTGAACGCCCCAAAACCAACCACAACACCCGGCCCGAAGCCTGCAGGTAAAGTCACTCCGCTGGCTCCTGCAAAGCCTAAACCCAAACCCAGGAAGTGGAGGGTGATCTGGATCATTGCCTTCCTGCTGATCATTGTCCTGGCAGTACTGATCCTGGTTCCTACCCAGGAGAATGAAAATGGGAAGAGAAGCCTGAATTTGAGGAGCCGAAAACCGGCCAAGGAGGTGGTGGACCAGAATCTAAGCACACCAGATGAGGTGGAAGTAGCTCCTGGTGAGCAGGATGCAGGTGAGGCAGCAGGAACGCCCGTAAGTGAGGATGAAACAGTAAAGCCGGCTACGGTGAAAGTGACCTATAACTACTTTGTCATCGCTGGAAGTTTCTCGAATTTGCGGAATGCCAGTGATCTTCAGGACCAGCTGAAACAGAAAGGATTTGAAGCAGAAGTTTTGATCACCGAAAATCGCATGTACCGCGTGAGTGTGTCATCTTTTGCCACCAAGGCGGAAGGACAGAAAGGGCTTGCAGAGATCAAAAAGAAGCCGGGCCTCGAATCGTGCTGGCTGCTTTCTAATTAATTTCTGATCCGTTCACAGCTTCACCAGAGGGCTCCACAAAATGAAGTGTGCCATCGGGGTTCTCCGAGAGGAGGATCATCCCCTTTGATTCAATCCCTTTGATGGTCCTGGGTGCCAGGTTGGCTAACACACACACCTTTCTGCCAGGGAGGGCATCAGCCTCATAATACTCGGCGATACCTGAAACAATGGTGCGTACTTCGATTCCCAGCTCCACCCTCATCTTGATTAACTTTTTGGTTTTGGATACCTTTTCTGCTTCCAGGATCGTGCCAACCCGAAGGTCCATACGGGTAAAATCGTCAAAGGTGATCTCCTCTTTCTGCGGCGAGACCTCGGCGGCTTCCTCATTTTCCTCCCTGGTAAGGTGGAGTTTATCCAGCTGGGCCTGGATCTGTTCATCTTCGATCTTTTCAAACAGCAGGGAAGCTAAGCCAAGCATATGTCCGGCCTCCAGCAGGTCGGGTGTTCCAATCTGGTCCCAGGTGCATTCTCCAAATTGCAGAAAGCCCCTCAGTTTCTTCATGGAGAAGGGGAGGAAGGGGTCAAGCACAATGGTCAGGTTGGCACAGATCTGCAGCGAGATATTCAGAATGGTCTTCACACGTTCCGGATCGGTATTAATCAACTTCCATGGTTCGGTATCGGCCAGGTATTTGTTGCCAAGACGGGCCAGGTCCATGCCGTTTTTGATGGCTTCGCGAAAGCGAAACTGCTCCAGGCTCTGTTCCACACAAAGCGCAATGGACTTGATCTCTTCCAGGGTGGCGCGGTCCTGATCCGTAAGTCCGGTCACTTCCGGAACCCTGCCCTCAAAATACTTATGAGTGAGCACGATGGCCCGGTTCACAAAATTCCCAAGGACGGCCACCAGTTCGTTGTTGTTTCGGCTTTGGAAATCCTTCCAGGTAAAATCGTTGTCCTTGTTCTCAGGCGCATTGGCACAGAGAACGTAACGCATCACATCCTGTTTTCCGGGGAAGTCCTCCAGGTATTCATGGAGCCACACAGCCCAGTTCCGGGAGGTGGAGATCTTGTCGTTCTCCAGGTTCAGGAATTCATTGGCGGGTACATTGTCGGGCAGGATGAAAGATCCTTCGGCCTTGAGTATGGTGGGGAAGACAATGCAATGAAACACAATGTTGTCCTTCCCGATGAAATGGATCATGCGGGTCTCCTCATCCTTCCAGTAAAGTTCCCAATCCGGGGTCAGTTCCTTGGTGGCGGAAATATAGCCAATGGGCGCATCGAACCACACATAGAGCACCTTCCCGTCGGCCCCTTCCACAGGAACAGGAATCCCCCAATCCAGGTCGCGGCTTACAGCCCTGGGATGCAATCCCTGGTCGAGCCAGGATTTGCACTGTCCGTACACATTGGACTTCCACTCCTTATGCTCTTCGAGGATCCACTCCCGGAGCCAGGGTTCATATTTATCCAGAGGCAGGTACCAGTGTTTGGTTTCTTTCAGCACGGGCTTGCTGCCGCTGATGGTCGACACAGGATTGACCAGGTCGGTGGGACTCAGGGAGGTGCCGCACTGCTCACACTGATCGCCATAGGCGGATGGGTTTCCGCAGTGGGGACAGGTACCGCTGATATAGCGGTCGGCCAGGAAGGTGGCAGCTTCCTGGTCGTAATACTGTTCGGAGGTTTTTTCCAGGAAGACCCCTTTCTCGTATAGGGTCTTGAAGATTTCTGAAGCAGTCTCGTGGTGCACCTGGTTGGAGGTACGGGAGTAGATATCGAAGAAGATCCCAAAATCCTCAAATGCCTTCTTGTTGATCGCGTGGTAACGGTCCACCACCTCCTGGGGGGAGATACCTTCGTTTCGTGCTTTCAGGGTGATGGGCACCCCGTGCTCGTCCGAACCGCAAACGGAAATCACATCTCTTCCACGCTGGCGGAGGTACCTTACATAAATGTCGGAAGGAACATA
The DNA here is from genome assembly GCA_004525825.1 of Bacteroidia bacterium. Classification (GTDB taxonomy): domain Bacteria; phylum Bacteroidota; class Bacteroidia; order Bacteroidales. The sequence goes on along the minus strand of SPBY01000015.1, from coordinate 6,090 downwards.
GACCCCGGCCAGGTGGCCCAGGTGAAGGGGTCCGTTGGCATAGGGAAGGGCAGAGGTTACCAGGGTTCTCTTAAATATTTTTGCAGTCATTGTGAGTTTTTAGGGAAGCACAAAGATAGTGATTAACGCTGATTCTCCTCCCGCTCAACACATAAAAGGGAAAGGTCTATACCGATGAATCAATGTGAAAAAGGAAGGCGCGCCGAAAGGCTGGCTGCCGGGTACCTCAGGGCCAGGGGATACCGCATCTGGAAAACCAACTGGAGGTGGGGAAAGCGTGAGCTGGACCTGATCACTCTCCATCGCAACGAACTGGTGATCGTAGAGGTGAAGTCACGGATGGACAATGCGGTCAACGAGCCCTCGGAGGTGGTGGACCGGGTCAAACAGCGAAACATGGTGCTGGCTGCTGAAGCCTTCATCCGTCTCCATGACTGCTGCTGGCCCACCCGTTTTGATGTGATTGCGGTCATTTACCGGGGCAGCGGCATGGAAATCGAGCACATCGAAAATGCCTTTTACCCGGGTGTGGAATAATATTTTTCTATGAGCAGATATGCCTTGTTTAGGTACCGGTCATATTGTGCTCCTCCATTCATCCGGGATTGGGTAATTACAATGCCATTCTTCAAATCCACATTCAGGACAGAGGATGTCGCCGAACCATGACCGACGATCTGATCGCTCAGGATCGCCCTCTTTTCTCCTGATTTTTCATCTTCCGCATACCTGTTCATATAAGTCATTCCAATCCCCCACGCTTTCCCCTTTATCTCCGGGAAATAGGTTTCGAGCTCAACAGGAAGCAAGGACTCAAAAGTCTTTTCAGAGAAAAATCGCAGGTTCCCGTAGCTCCCCTTGTTCAATAGCATCTGGCCCACCACCGCCATATCATAGGCAGTGGACCTGATTCCGTAGGCCAGATCTATATCCAGCTGTGTGTGCTGCAGTTGAAGAGGGCCAAACAGGTATTCATGCATCAGGTGGAATATGCTTTTCCCTGAGACAATTTCCATCACTTTGCCTGCCAGGTTGTATCCCATCCCGTTGTAATAGTGCCGGGTACCGGGCTCCAGATAGGGCAACCACAGAGCCAGTGAATTATCGAGCCAGGGGTTCTGCACACCTCCCAGGGACCCGTGACCATAGAAGCCGGAGGTGTGGGTAAAGCACTGGCGCAGAGTGATTTCCTTTTCCCCGGTGCTTGGGAAATCGGGCAGATATTTGCCCACGGGATCATCGATGCCAATGAGTCCCTGGTCCACAAACTGAGCAAAAAGAAGCCCTGTATAGAGCTTGGTAATGGATGCAATCTCGGTGGGCTCTTCCTCGGTGAATTTGCCACGCAGGTTCTCTCCAAATGCCCCATGAAACAGGATGGAACCATCCTTGGCCACAAGCATGTCAAAGGGCTCACCACTGACCTCTGCCCATTCAATACAAAGGGCCCTCATCTCCTCTTCAAAGGAGGCATTTTTCTCCTGTTCTTTTCCCTCCATGAGATGCACTACAGTTGCAGGGCGGTTTGATTTTTCAGGAAGGGCCAGGGGGGGATAGGTGTTTTCCATGCCCATGACTTTCTGCTTAAGACGGATGTGGTAGTCTCCATCCATGATCACCGGAGTATGCAAAGGTCCCGGGTTCAGTTTTTTCAGGTGCATATCGTGGATAAAGGACATGAGAATGCCTCCATCCTGGTTGTTGACGATGGATTTCAGGAGGATTTGTCCGCCATAATCTGAAATCGGTGCTCTGTTCTCCTCCCAAACAGATTCCGGAATGCTGTCGAAGGGGAAATAGTTGATATTGGATTGTAAAGGTTCGGACCAGCCCATCCAGTCGTCGGGTGTACAGAAGAAGGTCCCTGCTTTCTTTACGACAATGCCGTTGGCACCGGTAATTTCGGCATAGTACCCATATCTTCCGGGACGCAGCAAGGTATCCACCTCCAGCAGGTAGGTATCGAACCACCTGACATCGATGGAATATTCACCTCCCAGGAAATTCTTCATGGTGGCTGGCGAGTTCACTTCCAGCTCGGGGAAGGTTCCCTTCCAGAATTGAAAAGATAAATCTGATTCGACATTGAAGCCGGTTATCATTTTAGCGTCCAGAAAATTCAAAAGGTCGAGATTTGCCCTTGGGTCCTTCCATATTTCAGTATCCTGTGCAGGCAAAGGTGCCAGAAGCAGAATAAGCAGTGAAAGCAGTATAATAATCCTGTTCTTCATCATCAAGCGTGTTTTCTTCATTCTGTGGATTGTTCCGGACGAATTACAAAAGTATAGTGATACTCGGCGGCGGGGATGGTATACTCTTTATGTACACGCCGTCCCCAGGAAGTATCTCCCCCCACACCCATCTGAAGATGATCGATGTTCCACTGAACTCTTGTACCTGCTTTGATTTCAGCCCCATGCCTGGAACTTACCGGAACCAGTCCTGAAGCTGACTCACCTCCATCCTTTTCAGCTTTATAATCCAGTTCGGAACTAGTGAATGGCCAGACACTTCCATTCAGCAAGATACTGTCGGCCGGGTAAGCTGTGATAGATATTTCATCTGAGGACACTTGCATCCACCGGATGTCAGTTTTATTTCCTGTTTCCTGTGGTCTGGAGTAGCGATGAAACTGATCGGCCACCGCTCCCTGATAGATCCCAATTTTCCCCGAGGTCTTCCGGTCCCAGTAAGTTTCATGCGGACCTCTTCCATACCAGGCTGTTTCTGTAAAATCATCAGGCAGAATCAGGAACATTCCTAGTCTGGGGATGTCTGGTAGGGAGTCTCGAAGAGGCCTGAAATGATAATCTACACTCAATGCTCCATCGTCCGACAGGGAATATCGCACCCTTAGCGAAGCCATCTGATCCGGGAACTGGTAATCAAGGGCGTAATTGATCTTCGCCCCGGTCAAGGCGGGAGGTTCCACAAGCGTAGGGGTTCCCTCTACTGTACTCCGCTTCCAGATGGCCGCCCAAAGATGCATACCATTGCCCAGATCGTTGTCGGTGGGGGGCCTCCAGAAATTGGGCCGGATCGCCTGATCGGTAATCAGCTTTTCCCGAAACCTCCAGCTCTGGATCTCTCCTGTGCTTGCGTGAATGGTAAGTTGTGTAAGATCATTCTGCAGGAAGATCCGGTCGCCTTCTTCCAGGATGGTCAGTGGTGCACTTTCTTCACCAATCAAGGCGGGGGTGGAATAATCCTGAAGGACAAACTGCTCAAAGCCCACTTCATGTCCAGCCGGCAGGAGTCCCGAGGCCGTTTGGGTGAGCAGCTGAACCAGGAGCACATATTCCGACTGCTTCTTAAATGAAGGGAGAGGAATCGGAAACACTTCTACTGTTCCGGCTTTGACCTGTATGATTTCAATGGTATCTTCCCTGACTCCCTCTCCATTTTCCAGCAAAGTCCACTTCAGTGCCATATGATACAGGGAAGCAAACACATTTTTATTGGTCACAGCCATAGTTTGCAGCTCCGGATCCCACTCAAATCCAACCGGCTGGTACACCTTCTTCACCTCATACAGATGAGGGTGCGGATTCCGGTAGGGATCCAACAGGCCATTGTTGAGGAAATTGCCATCGGTGGGTAAATCGGGATGGTAATCGTGTCCGTAGGCCAGGTAGGGCTTCCCTTCTTCATCTTTGTACTCCAGCGACTGATCCACCCAGTCCCAGATAAATCCTCCCTGAAGCACCGGGTAGCTGTCAATGATATCCCAATAATCCTGCAGGTTACCCACCGAGTTTCCCATGGCGTGGGCATATTCAATCATGATGGCTGGTTTGTCGGGCTGCTCTTCGGCGTACTGAATCAGCCATTCCGGCCTGGGGTACATGGGACAAAAGATGTCGGTATAATCCTCATGACCGGCCGGTTCATACTGTACCGGGCGGGAAGGGTCAAGAGCTTTCAGGCTCTTATAGAGTGAACGGAACAGCTCTCCCTCACCCGCTTCGTTACCCAGGGACCAGATAATGATGGAGGGATGGTTGCGGTCGCGGTAATACATGCGCTCGACCCGGTCCAGGTGCGCCGGTAGCCACGACATCTCGTTGCCCAGCTGGGTTGTTTCATCCAGGGCCAGGGGATGGCTCTCAATATTGGCTTCATCGACCACATACAATCCGTATTTGTCACACAGATCGTACCAGTAAGGATGGTTCGGATAGTGGCTGCTACGCACTGCATTGATGTTGTATTGTTTCATCAGGGCCATATCCTTTTCCATAGATTCTTTCGAAACCACATGACCAGTATGAGGATCGGTTTCGTGGCGGTTCACTCCTTTGATGGCAACCACTTTCCCATTGACCAGCAGTTGATTCTCATGGATCTCTACGCTCCGAAACCCAACCTGCTGTTGAATGAATTGATTGTTTTCAGGATGGGCAGGATCGGTCAGCTGAATGCTCAGGCGGTAGAGACGGGGAGTTTCAGCAGACCATGCATCCACCTCTTTCAGCAAGGTTTCGGAGCTGATCCCGGCAATACCTCCGGCAGGAACTTCAACGCTTTTATTCTCCGCAAAAAGGGAAATTTCACCATCGGAAAGACGGATGTGCAGCTGGCGGGTAACAACCCGGTTCGATCTGTTTTCAATAGCAGTCTGTAGCCTGAATTTTCCATCCCGGTAAGAGCTATCCAATCCCGCACGCACCTGAAAATCCACCACGGCTACCTGGGGTTTGGTATAGAGAAAGACCTCCCGCTCGATGCCACTCATTCGCAACATGTCCTGGCTCTCCAGGTAGCTGGCATCGCTCCAGCGGAACATCTGGAGTGAGATCAGGTTTTCGCCTGGCTTCACCAGGGAGCTCACATCAAATTCTGCCGGGGTCTTGGATCCCTGGGAGTATCCGGCAAACTTTCCGTTGATGTAGAGGTACATGGCCGATTTGGCCCCCGCAAAGTGCAGAATGATTTGCTGCTCTTTCCACGTTTCAGGGATGGTAAATACATGCCGGTAAGTGCCCACAGGGTTATAATCTTTAGGGGCATCCGGCCATTTGGTGGTAAAGGGATAGCGTTCGTCCAGGTAAATGGGGCGTCCGTAACCTTCCACTTCCCAGTTGGCCGGTACTGGAATGGTACCCCAGGAACGATCGTCCAGGCCGGGATGATAGAATTTCTTCACCCGCTCGGCGGGGGAGCTGGTCCAGTGAAATTTCCAGATTCCATTTAGGGATATGTAGCGCTGGGAGGAGTCAGCTGTGGCTAAGCCAGCCAGGGTTTCAGATTCAAAAGCAAAAAAATCGGCATGCGGGGCCAGTTTATGGACCGCGAATACGGTGTGATCGCTGTGCAGATCCTGTTTTTTCCAGCGCTCTTTGGGGCCGCACGACCAGAGTAACAACAAGAGTGATAAAAGTGATGCAGTTCTAATCATTTCTCTTGCATATAGTTTTCCCTTAATACCCGTTTTAATGCTCCCAAAAGCACATCAGCCTGGGATCTGGAGAATACCAGGGGAGGTTTGATCTTCATTACGTTCACATCCTTACCGTCGGTGCTCATAAGGATGCCCAGTTCCTTCATCCGGTCGGCCAAATAAGCGGCCTTTTCGGTCTGGGGATTCATTTCCCGATCGCACAGCTCAACGCCCAGGAAAAGTCCCTGACCACGCACCTCTCCAATGATTGGAAATTCGCGCTGCAGGCTCATGAGTTCCTCCTTCAGGTAGTTCCCGACACTCAGTGCATTCTCCTGCAAGGATTCCTCTTTAATCACACGAAGTACTTCGGTGCCTATGGCACAGGAGACCGCGTTGCCTCCAAAGGTATTGAAGTATTCCATGCCATTGGCAAAGGCATTGGCCACCTTACGGGTACAGACCACGGCAGCCAGGGGGTGACCGTTGCCGATGGGTTTTCCGATGGTGACTATATCCGGGATCACCCCATGAAGCTGGAAACCCCAGAACTGTTTGCCTACCCGTCCGCAACCCACCTGCACCTCATCGGCTATGCAAATCCCACCGGACTCCCGGACCATGGAATAGGCCAGCTCCAGGTAGTTTTCGGGAAGCTCGATTTGTCCGCCACAAGAGATGATGCTTTCACAGATAAATGCGGCAGGCTT
>SPBY01000268.1 GCA_004525825.1 Bacteroidia bacterium | reverse complement strand
TAAATCCCTTCATAGGCACTGATCGCATGCGCTGCATGGTCGTCCGACATGATGTAGATGATGTTGGGTCTTATGCTCTCGGCGTCTTGCTGACAGGAGAAAGTGGTGAATGCCAGCATCATGGCAAGCGTGGGGATGATTAATGATTTTCTGTGCATTTTTCAGTCTTTATTAAAGTAGTTACGAAGATAGCGAATAAAATTCCCGTGCAGGATATTGAGCACATCCTCCTCTTGATAACCTCTTGACTCCAGGAGTCCGGGAAGTTTCTGAAGGTCAGCTATGGTATCCAGGTCATGGGGACATTGCTCGGTGCCATAACCGCCATCCAGGTCGCTGCCGATCCCCACATGCTGAGAATCTCCTGCCAGCTGGCAAACATGATCGATGTTATCCACCATGATGTTGAGGGTGACGTTCCTGGCCACCGGATCTGATTTCCCCCTGATCCAGTCAGGGACCATCATCCAGGCATCCAGGGCGATGCCTATGACTGCTTTCCGCTGAATCAGTTCCAGGATCATTTCATCGCTAAACTGCCGGTTATGATCCACAAATTTCCGGCAGTTGTTGTGGCTGGCCCAGATCGGTCCCTTATATAACTCCAGTGCATGCCAGAAGGCCTCATCGTTCAGGTGAGTCATATCCAGGATCATTTGAAGCTCCTCCATGGTCTTCAGCAGTTCCACTCCTTTGCCATTGAGCCGCCCTGTAGCATCGGTTCCGTTGGCATAGACTCCCGGTCCGTAGTGGGCCGGACCAATGGCCCGGAGACCCTGTGCATAGGCCTTTGCCAGGTGTTTCATGGAGATGAGTGAATCGGCCCCCTCCAGGCTCAGCAGGTAGCAGATGGGAGTGTCCTGTGATGGATCTTCCCAGAGGGCCAGGCTTTCATCCAGGGTTAAGCTATCAGTTATCTGTTTCATTTCACCTGCCTCTTCCATGCACCGGTACCATTGCAATTGTCCCTGGGTATGTGCCCAGGCCTGCTCCTGGGAGTACCAGCCGGGGATGGGTGCGCCGGGTTTTACCACTCTGCCAATTTGTGTGGCCACCACCAGACCAACTTTGCCTTCTCTCAGGGCCGGGAATGAGACTGTATTGCGTCCCCGGTCGGGCTTGTCATTCATTCCCTGCTCGGATCGGCGAATCTGGTCCACGGTCCACCGCTGGTCCCTGTTCCACTCCATGGCATTCATAGAGATATCCAGGTGGGAATCGGAAATTAATGGTTCATGCCTGCTTTCCTTGCTCATTCCACTGCATTAAGGATTGTAAACTCTTTTACGGGCCACCACTTTCCATACATCCACCACCAGCTGTTCGCGCACCACATACACCTGTTCATGCAGTGCCATGGTGGGACAAACATGGGTGGGAAGGGCATATACCAGTTCTCCTTCCTTAAAGTTCTTTGCTTTGTCTGTAGAAACCACCAGGTGTTCCTCGCTGTGATTCACTACCCCCTTATGCTCCAGGTTTAAAAAATGGAGACGAGGATGGGTCATTTCGGAAGCTATGGATTTGTATCCCAGATCGAGACAAAGCTGACCAGCTGGCTGGCTGATTACTCTTCCTGCAATTACTGCCGCCGGTAAAAAATCCAGATCGGGGATGGCCTTTTTGTAACCAGCATCCCAGAGCACCGGGGTGCCCGGACACAATGTCCTGGATTTATGTTTTGCATGGATGGGGAAAGTGGGTGTTCCCCCGCAGGCCAGTTCACCAACTGTAATTGCATTGCTTTCAAGTTCCTGGACCAGCTTGTTAACAGATTCAAAATCGGCGTTGCAATGCGTCTTCCGCTCCTCAAAATCTACCTCATGGATATGCCCGTCATAGATGTGCAATCCGGCGAACTCGAGAGATTCATCCTCCAATATAAATTCGATCAACTCAAGTGCCTTCCCGGGTTCAATCCCTGTGCGGTGCATTCCATTGTCCAGGTCCACAAACAGATTGACCGCTTTCCCGGAGATCCTTGTTTGATAGCCTAACTGGCGGCAGGCTGCCAGGGAATCGACGGTCACCGAAAACCTGGTTTTGGGATAGCGTTCCGTAAGTTGTAAGAAATGCTGGATGGCCGGACCCAGGAGGGGATAGGCCAGCAGGATGTCCATTCCTCCGTTGACAGCCACCATCTCCACCTCACTCAGGGTGGCGCATTTGAACCTGGTAATTCCCAGCTGAATCTGGAGCTTGATCAACTCTCCCAGCTTGTGGGTCTTGACATGCGGTCGAAGTCGATCTGCATCGCCTGCCAGGGCGATCATCCGGCGGATGTTCTCTTCAATGCGATCGGGATAAACCAGGATTGCCGGAGTAAATATTGATGCTTCATTTTTGGGCCTGTACCACATTTGAGTTCCTCCGCCTAATTACCTTTGTGTAACTCAAAAATACACTCCACCTCCACGGCAATATTTCCGGGTAGTGACATGCCCACCGCGCTGCGTGCCCCCCGGCCATTCACTTCTCCGAAAACATCCACCATCAACTGGCTGAAACCATTGATGGTTTGTGGGTGCTGTTCAAATTCCGGGTGACAATTGACCATGCCCAGGGTCTTGATCAGGCGCTTGATTTTACCCAGATCTCCAATCTGTGCTTTGATGGTGGAAAGCATGGTTAAACCCACCTGGCGGGCAGCTATCTGTCCTTCCTCCAGGCTTAGATCGGTCCCCACTTTCCCTTTGATCAGTTGACTGTCCGACTGTACAGGGCCCTGTCCGGATACATAGAGATGGTTGCCGGTAATCAACACAGGGTGGTAGATACCCCCCGACGGGGGCGGAGGAGGTAGCTCCAGTCCAAGGGCTATGATCTTCTCTTCAACAGTATTCATGGATCTAGTTGTTAGTGATTAGATAAAAATATTTAAAATCAATACTCCTGCCAGTCCGGCCACTGCTATGACGGTTTCCATAAATGACCAGGTAAGCAGGGTGTCCTTGATCGAAAGGTTCAGGTACTCCTTGAACATCCAGAAGCCGGAATCGTTGACGTGCGAAAAGATTAAACTCCCTGAACCTACGGAGAGCACCATGAGTTCGGGAGATACCGAAGGGTCCGAAACCAGGGGCAGGACAATTCCGGCAGCGGTCATGGCGGCCACGGTGGCCGATCCAATGGATAGGCGGATCACCGCTGCGATGAGCCAGGCCAAAACCAGGGGAGAAGCATTGGATTGCCTCAGCAGATCACCCAGGTACTCGCTGATGCCACTGGCCACCAGGATCTCCTTCAGGCTTCCCGCACCTGCAATAATCAGCAGGATCATGGCAATGCTGGAGATGGAGTGGCCGAGGTCTTCCATGACCTCTGCGATTTTTTTGCCCTTCCGCAGGGATAGGGTAAATAGCGCGAACAGGACCGAAAGCAGCATGGCAAGCACCGGATTGCCCATGCCTTCTGCTACAGGATAGAGGGGCGATGCCTCCTCCATGAAATGGGTGAGCAATGCCGACAAACCTATCAGAACCACAGGCATCAGTGCAGCCAGGATGCTTAAAAAAGTGGATGGAAGATCTTTATCCTCCAGCTGAGCCGACCCGGTGAAATCCTTCATGGGTGTGGCCTTGATCTTCTTAAAGAGTGGAGATATTACGGGACCGGAGAGGATGATGGTGGGAATGGCGATCACCAAACCCAGCAGCATGGTCAATCCCATGTCGGCCCCAAACATATCGGCCAGAGCCGTGGGGGCTGGGTGGGGAGGTAGAAGTCCATGGGTTACCGATAGTGCGGCAATCATGGGTACTGCCACAAAGAGAAGAGACAATCCTGTGGCTGCAGCCAGGGTGAATACAAGGGGGATCAGAATCACAAAACCAACAGAATAGAACATGGGAATCCCCACAATAAACCCGGCAAGCATTAAGGCCCAGTGCACCCGTTTGAGTCCAAAACCCGCCACCAGGGTCTTGGTAATTCGCTGGGCAGCCCCGCTGTCTGCCAGGATGTGACCCAGCATGGCACCAAAGCCAAGAATCAATACCAGCAGGCCCAGGGTATCTCCTATGCCTTTCTTCAAAGCCTCAATGGTATCCTCCAGCGACAATCCCATGGTGAGCCCCACAAAAAGACAGACAATCACAAAAGACAGAAAAGCATTGAATTTCGCCACGGTAATAAGCAGCAGGAGCAGGGCCACAGCAATAACAGCAATCAGTAATGGCATATCTTGATGACAGAGCTTGGTGAACCTAAAGATAATCCTTTAATGGAAATTATTTGGTTTTGGAAGTTTGGCTATATTTATAAGCATAGAAACTCCCAGCTGGCCATGAAGATTGATTTTGACTTAGATCCCTCACAATTCTCACAAAAACTGGAAAAATTCTGGTCCCTTTCCGGGGAAAAGATCAGGCTGATCCATAAAGAGTATGATTCGGACAAGGGTTCTCCGGTGTATACTGTGGAAGGGAAGTATACCACCCGCGGCTGGACCGAGTGGACCCAGGGCTTTCAGTATGGTTCTTCTATTCTTCAATTCGATGCTTCCGGGGAGGAATACTTTCTGAATTATGGCAGGGAACACACACGGAAGTTTATGGCTCCCCATGTGAGCCATACAGGGGTACACGATCATGGATTCAACAATCTCAGCACCTATGGGAATTTGCTGCGACTGATGAGAGAATCGAAAATCCCGGGGGACACCTGGGAGAAAGAATTCTATGAACTGGCGCTTAAAATAAGTGGTTCCGTGCAGGCGGGCCGTTGGACCTCTACCAGAGAGGGTGGGTATTTATACTCCTTCAATGGTCCACATTCCTTGTTCGTGGATACCATACGCACTGTACGGGTATTGATGGTGAGCCACCTTATGGGGCATATCACCCAGGGTGAAGGGGATGTGAGAATAGACCTGCTTGAACGGGCCATTCAGCACGCGAAGGCTACTGCCGATTATTCTGTCTATTACGGCAGGGGCAGGGATGGCTACGATGTAAGAGGTAGAACTGCACATGAGAGCATCTTCAACGTAATCGATGGCCAATATCGTTGTCCCAATGCCCAACAGGGGTTCAGTGGCTATACCACCTGGACCCGTGGACTGGCCTGGGCCATGTGCGGATTTTCAGAAGAGCTTGAGCTTATCGAATGCTTGTCCGAAGCAACTTTAGAAGCATATGGGGGCAAAAAGGCAATTGAGAGTTTTATGCTTGAGGCAGCCTTGGCCACCTGTGATTTTTTCATCAGCCATACCCCCGTGGATGGAGTCCCATATTGGGACACCGGGGCCCCGAACCTGAATAAAATTGAAAAGCAC
>SPBY01000260.1 GCA_004525825.1 Bacteroidia bacterium | reverse complement strand
TGGTCCCGAGCAGAGGGTCGATAATCTCTGGAGAAATTTGCCCCGGGAAGGAAAATGCAATGATATCTGTCTCAGTATTATCCGGAATGCGCGTTACAGAGAAATCATCAAACTTCAATCGCCCGGCACCAGTATTGTCAGTATGTTTGGTCGCCCTTAATCCCAGGCGCAAATATCCGTCACTGACATCTGCTACAGGAGTAATGGTATCCTTAACCATAAACCAGTCAGGATCAGTTATAGGGTCCGGATTCCCGGCATAAATGGTCTGAAAATTTTGAGCCGCGTTCCAGAAGATGGAAAAATTGGTGTTTCTGGCTTCCTCCATGGATCTCAACCATCCCCGGACTTCATAGCTTTTGTTGGCCACGAAACTCAAAGGCGCATTAATACTGTCGGTATAAAAATAAGTCCACCTGGTATTGACCGTGTTGGCCAACTCTAACGATGTGGCACCTTCATGGGAATCGGCAGTAATCCTGGTGGCCACAGCAGAAGCAGAAGAAGGTGCTGTGAGGGAAAGAAACCAGAACTCATCATAGGCGGGTCGGTTTTCAAAACCGGGATTTTGCACCAGGTTCTGGCCAGAGACTAGCAGGCCAAAACTATATAGTATCACAAATATCGCTAAAGTCCTTTTCATAACATCAGATATCGATCACTTATCTTATTGACCAGACAATCAGGTGTTCCGTTGCATTCTGATCCCTGAGTCATGTATACGCAGACATGCCAGGTGAGTTACAATTTCCATACGAACTTCTGATTTTGAATACATCAATATAATACAATTGGTGACCAAATGCATAAAATAGATGACCAACGATTTAAACCTCAGTGAGCTAAATAGAATACTTCCCGACGGTTTTCAATGCATGCAAATCCCACTTATTCTACCCGGATTGCATACAGGGAACTGTGCGTGGTCACAAACAGAATATTCCTGTCCTTTCCTCCAAAAGCCATGGAAATGGGCCGCTCGTCCAGGTCGATTCTTCTGGTTTCCCGATGATCTTGGTCGTACACAAATATCTGTCCGTCTGCGATGTACAGATTCCCGGCATTATCTATGGCCGTGCTGTATTCACCACGCGGGACTATTTCTTCCATGTTCGACAGCTTTCCATCGGTGCCCACCTCCAGTTTTACAGTGGTCTTATTGATCTCTTTGCTCACGTAGAAGGACTGTCCCGGAATAGCCTCCGATAAAGCGGCTGAACGCCCCAGGTCATAGGTCTCTGGGATCACGGTCACCCCGTCGGGGGCCACAAAGCAAAACTCAGGCACGTATACCACTGCTTCGTCGAAGTCGGACCTCCACCTGCTGGACGGATAGATGGCCTTGCTGACCCGGTCCACTTTCCCCTGAGGAACTCTTTCCAGGGGACGGAAGCTGGGATCGGGATGGTCAGGATCAATGGAGTAGGCCCAGGCGGCCCATCCGCTGTTCCCCCATCCGCTGTACATGGGATTGTCGTCAGGGAGCCGGGGAACGGTTTCCTGCACTCCGTTTACCAGGTAAGCGGGCTGGGGATCATAGCGGAAGATCACCAGCAGATTGTCCTGTGTATCTGTTGCCAGGGTGAAGGGTTTCCATGGGTAATCGGCCAGCAGGCTGATCTGCCGGTCTTCGGCCGACCATTGGTAGATCCGCTTGCGGTCGTGTTCACAGAAATAGACATTTCCCTGGCCATCGCTGGTCAGCCCGGTTCCGAATACAAATCCGGAAACAAGCTGTACCGGTTTCCATGCCTCGCCTGTCCAGGTGCTCTCGCTCGCCTTTTCTCCGGTCCATGCATTGGGGCCCTCTTCCTCACCGGTGATGGTCAATTTGGCAAAATCCCAGGGATAGACCGCTAGGCCCTTATTCATGTCATACACCGGAAATTCGACCACCTGCAGTTTTTGTGTGTAATTATGCATGTTCCGGAATTCAATGTTGCTGCTGCCTGTCACCCTGACCCCGACCGGCTGAGGGGTCGATACCCTGATGGTGCGATACATCCACTGGTTCGCAAAGAGCAGATCGCTGCAGTGGGAAATATCCACCATCATGCAATCCTTTCCTTCCGATCCCTCTTCCTCGAACTGGAAGGCATACATGTTCCAGTTGGAGACATGTGAAAAGCGTGCTTCGTTCCGCACATGATGTTCCAGCGACATGGCATAAATGCGACCGGGGGTGCTGGTGTGGCTCACATATAGGCCGTTGGCTGCATAGGTGTTGGCGGTCCAGATATCTTTCAGGATGCCTCCCCCGTTCCGGGTCACCCACAGGCTCCAGTACTGGTTGTCCCAGGCCTGGTCCTGGCCCCGGGCATAGACTGGGCTTTGGGGGGAACTTACCTGCCTGGGGCCCCTGTACCGGTTCCTGGAGGATCCTTCCTCAGAATCCGGCTCCGGCTTTCTCATCGTCCCGTGGCCCCCGACAAACTTCACATCGTTCATCAGGGAGTGCTCCCCGGCCATCCATTTGCACCCCACCGCGCGGTAGTTGTACCCGCCGGTGTTCAATCCGATCCCATTGACCATGTCGGCCCCTCCTTCCGAGGATTCCAGCAGGGGAACGGGACCTCCAAAACCGCTGAAGGCCGCTTCGCTCTCTTTCAGCAACAATTGAGTTCCAAAGGGATGCAGCCCGATGAGCCTGGTCCCCGGTTTCATTTTCAGGGTCTCTGTGATCCGGTACCAGCCCTGGGGTACGTAGATGGTCTGATGTTGTTCGATGGCCTCCCGGAATATCCGGGTATCGTCGCTTTCCCCATCTCCTTTTGCTCCCAGGTCCCTGATATTGACCCAGCTTTTCATATCGGGGAGCGACGGTATCTCTCGTTCCAGTGATCCGGGAAATTTCGAAAGGGCCTCCATATCCACAAGGGTCCTGAACCTGGAGTCCGAAGCCATGTCGTCCATCACCAGTCCATAAGTGAACTCTTTGACCCTGTAGATCTTCCCGGGAGCTTCCACCGTGGTGCCGCTCTGCAGGAACCTGGCCAGCACAGGCACCCTCCGGCAGTCAATCCCGAGGAGGTTCACCTGGCTCATGGTATTTTCCTCCACACTGATCAGCACCGCTGCCTGGCTGACATCCTCGAACAGGCAATTTTCCATGAAAAGCCGGTCCACCCGGCCTTCCACCATTTCCACGGCCACCGGCACGTTCCTGGCATGCATACCGACGATAGCCAGGCCCCCTTCGTTGGTTTGAATGGCCGCCTTTCTCTGTCCTTCAAAATAGGTATCTACGATCATCATGGGCCAGCCCGGAGAGGTCCTGTGGGTATAGATGCCGTAATCTCCGCCCAGGAAGGTGACATTCTCCATTTCGTTCCCCACATCGAAAATTCCGGCTTTGCCCTCTCCGATATGGATCATGGAATGGCTCACGAAACTATGCTGGGCAAAATGGGTGCGAAGCACCACGGCATGCGGGTTGCCGCCTTCTATGACAAAGTTGATATTAGAGATGGCGCTGTAAAAGGTCCCGGCCCCTGCATCCCTGGGTTCGGCACCCTCCTCCACCGGCCCGCCGGTAAACCAGAACATGTAATTGGCCTTTCCCTTGTCAGACTCTACTGCCTCCTGGTAGCCCGGGGTGTTTTCTTTCAGGACGAAGGAAGGACGGGTCCTGCCATACCCGATCAGGCGTATGGCGGCGGGGATGTAAATGGTTCTGCTGATCCGGTATGTACCTTCCGGTATGAACAATATCCCGAAATTCTTTTCCCTTTTTACCTGGTTGATGGCCTTTTGCAGGGCCTCCGAAACATCCATTACCCCATCGGTGCGGATCCCGTAATCCTCAGGAGTGAAATAATATGCCTCCGGGTCGACCGGTTTCATCTGGTAGACTGACCTGCCCGACTGCGGCCCCACCCGGTCGGGAGGGGGTTCGGTGGCCAGCAGGGGTCCGGCAGCAAAAAGCGGTCCACTAGAAATAAACAGCAGGCAAGCGAGCAATTGTTTCTGAAGGTTCATGGCGGTGGTTTTGAAAATGATGGTTCAGCCGGCAGGCTCTTTCTGTAAAACTATGGATACATTTAGAACTTCCTGCCAGACCCTTAGGAAATTTTTGGACAGGACTTTTACGACCTCCTCCCCGGAATACCCGCGTCTCAGCATCTCGGCCACCACCACAGGGTAGCTCGAAACATCGGGGAGACCTGTTGGTTGAGAGGGTCCCATGCCGTCAAAATCGGAACCAAATCCCACATAATCGATCCCGGCAATCCTGACCACATGATCGATGTGATCCACCAACTGCGCTGCATCGGCCCTAAGCTTATGCGTGACCGAAAAAGTCTGCATGAATTCCGTTCCTTCCTGCGATTCCCAGGCTACTCCGGTGGAATCAAACCAGTTCAGCAGGTATTCGCTATTCACCGAACAGGTGGAATCGAGGAACATGGAGCTAAATCCGATCATCACCACTCCATTTTTCTCAGCGATGGCTTTGATCAGGGTATCTGAAAGGTTTCTTTCAAATCCGGGCGTAAAATGCCTGCAGGAGGAATGGGTGGCCACAATGGGAGCTTCTGAAATTCTCAGGGCCTGGACTACAGTGCTGTCCGTCGAATGTGAGATATCGATCATGATCCCCTGCCGGTTCATTTCCCTGATCACCTCTTCACCAAAAGGACTCACTCCCTTCCAGGGCCTGATCGAATCATAGTTGGAATCACAGATCTGGTTGGATTTGGCATGGCACAGCGTGATGTATGCCATCCCTTTCTTTTGAAGCGCCTCAATGTAGCTGAGATCATCCCCAATGGGGCTGCCATTTTCAAGACACAGGGGAATGGATAGCAGGCCCTTGGCAAAATTGGCTGCGACCTCACCGGGATTCCGGGCCAGGGCCACCCGATCGGGGTAGCGAACCGCATATCCTGTGACCAGGTCCAGCATGGAGTCAAGCATGAAGCGACCCTCCTCAGGCCCCAGCTCCGCGGGAACGTAAAGCACCGACAGGACCGCGTTCAGCCCCCCTGTTTTGGCCCGGACCAGGTCAAAGTCCCTGCTCTCTGTGAGTTGGGACAGATCGGCAGGACTGCTGTAAAGTCTTTCCGGCCAGTCAATGTGTGAATCGAGAATGAGCTGTTCTTCACAGATCTTTCTTGCGGTTTCCTGAATTCCCGTATCGGTTTCAACCACGGAATTGTTCCGGCAAGCAACCGCAAATACAAAGGACAGGACTGTCAGAAAGGGCAGAAGTTTTCCCATGATGGATCATTTTTTGAAGCTAGTAAGTTAGCGAAGATTGTCGCAAAGTCAATACTGCCGTGTTTCATCCAGGCATGAGAGAGCTTAAGGCTTACATCTGCGTGAAACATGAAATAGTACAAGCT
>SPBY01000224.1 GCA_004525825.1 Bacteroidia bacterium | reverse complement strand
GGGTCGGAACAACTTCTTTGTGGATGAGAATATATTTCCGCAAACCAAAGCAGTTTTGATCACCAGGGCCGAATCCCTGGGTATTGAATTGATCTTTGGCTCTTACCGGGAGTTGGAACTGGATGGCTCCATGTTCGGATCGCTTATCCAGTATCCTGCTGCCGATGGTGAAATCCGGGATTATTCCGCTTTCACCGCGTCGGCCCACGAGAAGGAGATAGCCGTGGCGGTGGCTGCCGATCTCATGAGCCTGGTACTGATCACACCTCCGGGCGAATGGGGAGCCGATGTGGTGGTGGGATCGACCCAGCGTTTCGGGATCCCCATGTTCTACGGGGGACCTCATGCTGCATTCTTTGCCACCAGGGAACAATTTAAAAGGTACATACCAGGCAGGATTATAGGAATCTCCATCGATGTGTATGAAAAACCGGCCCTGAGGATGGCCCTGCAAACCAGGGAACAGCACATCAAACGGGAACGTGCCACATCCAACATCTGTACAGCCCAGGCGCTGCTGGCAAGCATGGCCGGGATGTATGCGGCCTATCACGGACCGGAAGGATTGAAACGAATTGCTTCCAACATTCACACAGGAGCAGCATACCTGGCGTCCAGGCTAACAGAACTCGGTTATAAGCTGGCTCATAAGAATTTCTTTGACACCCTCAATATTAGCGTGCCCAGTCACATGACCTCCGGGGATATCAGGCAACTGGCAGAAGAGAAGCACTTGAATTTCTACTTCCCAAACGACACCACCGTACAACTTTCCACAGATGAAACCACCTGCGAGGAACGGCTGAACGAGATTCTGGAAGTGTTCTCTCAGGCAGTAAAGAAGGGCATTCATTTCCAAAAACACCTGGAGGAAACTATAGCCTTCGACCCATCTTTTGCCAGAACTTCAGCTTTCCTGCCCCAGGAGACCTTCCACAGGTACCGGTCCGAAACTGAGATGATGCGTTATATCAGGAAGCTGGAGCGGAAAGACATCTCGCTGACCCAGTCCATGATCTCTCTGGGATCCTGTACCATGAAACTGAATGCTGCCACCCAGCTAATGCCTGTCACCTGGCCGGAATTTGCATCGCTTCATCCCTTTGTTCCCATCAGCCAGACAGAAGGTACACACCAATTAATCAACGAGCTGGAGCAAGCACTGAAGGAGATTACCGGCTTTGAAACCATATCCTTCCAGCCAAACTCGGGTGCTTCCGGAGAATACACCGGATTGATGGTGATCCAGGCCTACCATAAGGATCGCGGGGATCATCAGCGGAAAGTGGCGCTGATTCCCGCCTCTGCCCACGGCACCAATCCCGCCAGCGCCGTGATGGCCGGACTGGAGGTGAAAGTGGTGAAATGCGATGAGCATGGCAACATCGATGCCACACATTTAAAAGAGCTGGCCGAAGCACACCATGAGGAGCTATCCTCCATCATGATCACCTACCCCTCCACCCATGGGGTCTTTGAAGACAACATCCGGTATATCATCGGCATTGTCCACGATCACGGGGGACAGGTTTATATGGACGGTGCCAACATGAATGCACAGGTGGGACTGACCAGCCCGGCATACATTGGAGCCGACGTATGTCACCTGAACCTTCACAAGACTTTTGCCATACCCCATGGCGGCGGCGGACCGGGTGTGGGACCCATCGGAGTGGCCAATCACCTGGTGGAATACCTGCCCACCCATCCCCTGTTGGAGACCGGAGGCGTGAAGGGAATCAGCAGTGTGGCCGCTGCACCTTACGGAAGTGCAGGGGTTCTGACCATCTCCCATGCCTATGTCAGGATGCTGGGAGCCGAAGGCCTCACCGAGGCGACCCGAATGGCCATATTGAATGCCAACTATGTGGCTGCC
This sequence comes from Bacteroidia bacterium, assembly GCA_004525825.1. Taxonomy (GTDB): domain Bacteria; phylum Bacteroidota; class Bacteroidia; order Bacteroidales. Next base: position 3,946 of record SPBY01000224.1, on the reverse strand, counting down.
TCCCTGAAGGACCATTACGACATCCTCTATACCGGAACCGAAGGCATGGTGGCCCACGAGATGATTCTCGACTGCAGGAAATTCAAAACCATGGCTGACATAAGCGAGGCCGATATTGCCAAGCGGCTGATGGACTATGGATTCCATGCCCCTACCCTGAGTTTTCCGGTACACGGTACACTGATGATGGAACCCACCGAAAGTGAATCCAGGGCAGAGCTGGACCGATTTATTGAGGCCATGAAAGACATTCATAAGGATATCATGGAGATCGCTGATGGGAAGGTGAAAGCAGAGGAGAGTGTACTGAGAAATTCACCTCATACTGCAGAGGTGCTTGTATCGGACCAATGGATACGAAGCTACTCAAGGAAAAAAGCTGCCTTCCCCCTGCCCTGGGTGATGGAGAACAAGTTCTGGCCCACTGTAAGCCGCATCAACGACGGCTACGGAGACCGGAACCTGGTCTGCAGCTGCGACCCCATTGAGGGGTACGGGGACTAAGGATCTTTACCTATACCAGGGTATACAAAACCGATTTAATTCCTGCATCAAGATCCAGTGCATGATATACTTCACATTCCCTGCAATCCATATTCTTGCAAAGGCTTCCCTTTTGAGAAGCCATCCAGCAGGGTTGAAAGTTTTCAGCATAGGCATTACAGGAAAGTTTATCCCTTTCTGAACACTTTCGGAGTGCCCAGCAGGGTACCATGGCCATCATGGTCCGGACACCTGCAAAATTGAGCCCTTTATCATGGATGAGTCCCTGTATCAGCTTTAACCTATTGATATCATTTTGGGAAAACAAATGACGTTTTGACTCAAGCTTAAAGGGGATGATCAGCCCCATATCGATATACTGTCTGATGGAATGAGAAGGAATATCAGCAAGTTGTGAGGCCACACCGAGGGTATAAACCGGTCTGTTATTTTCCAGTTCGAATGTTGCATCAGCACGTTTTGGTGTAGCCATTATATTTATTTGGTTTTAATCTAAATAGACTGATAATTAAGTACTTCTGCATTACAAATTAAATAAATGTAAAAAAAAAATCTGTATCATTGGCCCTCGATTATATGTATTATATAATCCATCCTAAATTATGCCAGCTCAAATCAACAGAATACTCCTGCTATTCACAGCCTTCATCGGTTTGTTCCTTGTAGTCCGTCATTTTCTTATCCCTGAGACTTTTGGTCAATATGGACATTACCGGGGTGCATCCTTGGATGATATCTCATCCAGGGAGATGGTTTTTGCAGACAAGGAAGACTGCTTTGCGTGTCACGATGATATCATGGAAATACTTGAAAACGAGATGCATGCCGGTCTCTCCTGCCTGATATGTCATGGTCCGGGAAGAGAACATGTGGATGATCCCCAGTTGGGAAACATAAATAAGGAGAGTGGCCGCGAGTTTTGCGGAAGATGCCATGATATCCATCCTTCAAGACCATTAGATGTGGTAAACCAGGTTGATATTAAAACACATCACACAGAGAAAACAAATTGCATTGAATGTCATAATCCACATGCATTATGGGAGGGAATGGAATGAAATCATCGCGCAGAAAATTCATGAAAGCTTCCATGGCAGCCGCCGGAACGCTGGTCCTATCCTCGGTTTCAAGGCCTTTTAATGTGCTGCTGATGGCATCAGATCCTCCTCCTGAAGAGGGTCCTTGGTGGGGAATTGCAATAGATATCACTACATGCATTGGATGTGGCATGTGCGCCAGGGCTTGTAAAATGGAGAATGATGTTCCTGATGAGCCATTCTATTTTCGTACCTGGGTCGAACAATACACCGTTTTGAACAATGGGGAGGTAAAAATTGAATCCCCAAACGGGGGAATTGATGGTTTTAAATCCTCTGTACCTGAAGAAGAAATCTTCAAAACATTTTTCGTTCCTAAAATGTGCAACCATTGTTCAAAATCTCCCTGTACACAGGTCTGCCCGGTCGGGGCCACTTTTGAGAGTCCCGACGGTGTGGCACTGGTGGATGAAAAGTACTGTATCGGATGCGGCTATTGTGTGCAGGCATGTCCCTACGGTTGCAGGTATTTACACCCGGAAAAGAAAGTGGCAGATAAATGTACACTTTGTTACCACCGGCTGAAAAACGGACTGGCTCCGGCGTGCATGGAGGTGTGCCCATCCAAAGCGAGAATATATGGGAATTTAAGAGACAGAGACAGTGAGATAGTTAGATTTTTAAAGGAACATGATTACCAGGTTTTGAAACCGCATCTTAATACCGGCTCAAAACTATACTACAATGGTCTCACCGCAGAAATAAGCTAACATGGAAGATCATTATCAACATTTATACGAGATGCTATCCCAAGTGGAAGGATACATCTATCCCAATGAAATTGAGCTTCAGTGGGGGATTCTAATTGTCCTTTATCCATATCTTACAGGTCTGGTGGCCGGGGCATTTATACTGGCATCCCTTGAGAGGGTTTTCAAGATTAAAGTGCTCGGCCCAACCTATCAGCTCGCTTTAATTACAGCTCTGTCATTCTTAATTGTGGCGCCATTTACGCTGATATCCCATCTGGGACAACCTCTCAGGGCTTATGAGATCATGATTACCCCCAACGGGACCTCGGCCATGGCCATATTTGGATTCATCTATCTCTGGTATCTTCTGGCCGTACTGAATCTGGAAATCTGGCTCGACTACCGCCGTGATTTTGTGATATGGGCAAAAGAAAAGAAGGGATTCATGCGGGGTGTCTATAAAGTTTTAAGCTTGGGAACCAGCGATATCTCTCCCAAGGCTGTAAAATTGGACGATCGGCTTGGATATATTATTACAGTGATCGGTATCCCGTCTGCCTTCCTCCTTCACGGCTATGTCGGATTTATCTTTGGATCAATAAAAGCCAATCCATGGTGGTCCACAGTGCTGATGCCGGTGATTTTCATCTTCTCCGCTATGGTTTCCGGAATAGCTCTTATCATGATATTGTATATGGTAGTCTCCTTCCTTCGGAAAGTGAAAATTGATATGGCCTGCCTGGATACGATCGCGAAATACCTCTTCTACATGCTTATCCTGGATTTTACATTGGAGTCACTGGACCAGGTCCACAGGATCTATGAAGCAGAGGAATCATTTGATATCTTAAACGTGCTTGTCAATGGCAGATTGAATATTACTCTCTTCATTTTTCAGATCTTTTCGGGCATGATCATCCCTTTGATCGGTATAGGTGCTATTCAGTTATTTAAAGTCAGGGAACAGGTGCGAAAGATCATATACCTACTGACAGGCGTTATGGTTCTGGTTGGAATCTTCTTCATGCGTTGGAACGTAGTCATTGGCGGTCAGCTGTTCTCAAAAGGATTCCATGGATTTACCAATTTCAAATTGGGCCTGGTGGGTTCGGAGGGTTTGTTTATGGCGATCATGTGGATGGTCCTGCCATTCGTGATCCTTGCATTTTTACTATGGCTTTTGCCTCCCTGGAAGAAGGAGGAAGCGGCCTAAATACTGAGCCGTGATGAAAAACAATATTAAATCCGAAAACGGGGAACTTGATCTTCTGAAACAAAAGATTGCAGATCTGGAAGAACGGATGACCCGTATGGAAGAAGCTGCTGCTTCTCCCGGAATTCACAGGACCGGTAGATTTCTTTACCAGGAATCGACAGGTAAACAGGTCATAGAGGAGAAGGAGACCTCCACGGGTGATTCCATGGAATCGAAGGTTGGAGAATATGGCATGGCCTGGATGGGCAATGTGGTCCTTCTTTTTGGCATCCTTTTCCTGTCGCAATACCTGCAAAAAAACAACCAGGAGATAATTTCCCTGGTATTCGGCTTTGTTTCGGTGGCTCTGGTATACCTGATGGGACATCTTACCCGGAATTCGCTCCCTTATATGTCCCGGCTTTTCTCTTACAACGGCCACCTGCTTCTCTATATTC
>SPBY01000613.1 GCA_004525825.1 Bacteroidia bacterium | reverse complement strand
CTTGTACCCGCGTTTTTTGGGGATTACAAAATTTCAAGCGGGAAAACAGAGCATCATATTTCCCTGGAAAAAGGAAAGGGGAGCGCAGCAGTCAAATTATAATTTCAGGCTTTGATTACCAATTGTAATCATTTTCATAGTCCTTAATATAGTCGACCACCAAATCATTCACGGCATTTAAGCTTTCTTTAGTTTCGTTAACCAGAGTGATGAGGGCCTTCCATTCCTCCTGTTCATTGCTGCTGATGGGGAAGCAGGAATTCAGTGTCCTGCTAATGGTCCGTTCCGAAACAAAATCCGTGTACTGATAGGAAATATTTACTATCTGGCTTTTTAGTTTTCCATCCTTGACAGTAAACACCATGGTGAAATAGCAGATGCTCGAATTCAACTGTTCTGTTTCAACATATCCCCGCCAGGAATTTTTCCATACCATGAATATGTCCGGGAAGAGGACCTCAACAGACCCATTGAGAATGAGTCTGCTGGTGTTGCCCTGATGAGTCAGCAGCGCGTCAGTGCTGCCAAAGGTGACAGCCGCCCATTCTGAAACCCTGTTGACAATGGTTTCGCGCGATATTCCTTCCAATGCATTTAAAAACTCATATTCCACCTTTTTACTTACTGAATCGTAGGGCACCTCTGGATAGCTGATGGAATCGGTCAACTCCCGCCAGGCAATGCTTAGATCTTTAAATTCTAATTGAGATAATTCCTTGGCCAGGTATCTGTTCATCATGCTTTCATATTCAAGCGCCTGAGTTTGAGAGAATGCTGGCCATCCAAGAGCTCGTATTAAAAGAAGGGCAATACTAAGGAGAATCTTCATGGATGTAGTCATATGTTATGAAAGAGTAAAGCATACTAATACATACAAGAAGCATTCCAATAATCCCGGGAAACTGTGCAAAAGCAAAAAATAGCCCTGCTGATCAGAACAGGGCCATTCTTACTTGCCACAAATGAATTTATTCAGGAAGCCCGAAGGCAAAATAGAGTTCGCCTGGATAGTTTTCATAAATTCCCTGGATCAGGACTCCTCCCTTCTCCTCCTTCAGCGATTTCCGGATATCGTCCACCGATGTAACCTGTTTATGGTTGATGCCTGTAATGATAAATCCTTCGGAAATAGACGTTTGGTTTTTCAAAAGTCCGTTACCCAGGTCCTTGATTCTCACTCCCCCTTTGATTCCGAGCTTATCGGCTGTATCTGAATCCAGTTCTTCTAAAGAGGCCCCAAGAATATCCAGGATGTCCATCGCCTCTTTGGAGGCTAGCTTTTTCTCCCCATTTTGATCGGCCAGTATCACCTCAAAGGTCATCTCTTTGCCGTGTCTGTCCACCGTAACCGAAATCTCATCGCCGGGTCTGTGTCTTCCCACCTGTTCCAGTAGGTCTGAAGATTTCAGAATTGGAGCATTGTTGATCCCCGTAATCACATCGCCAGCAAGAATGCCTGCTTCAGCTGCTGCACTCCTGGACACCAGGCTGTCCACATAGCTACCTTCACTCCTTTTCAGTTTTTCCTCCTTCATCAGATCACTGTTGATGTCCCTGATCATAATACCCAGGTAGGCCCGTTGGACCATCCCGTACTTCATTAAATCCTCCACCACCTTGTTAACGATATTGGCAGGTATGGCAAATCCATATCCTGCATATGCACCGGTGGGACTTGCAATGGCGGTATTTATACCGATCAGTTCCCCGTTCAGGTTTACCAGGGCACCTCCGCTGTTTCCGGGATTGATGGCTGCATCGGTCTGTATAAAGGCCTCAATGGCACTTTGGTCATCAATGATGTTGATGTTTCTGCCTTTGGCGCTGATGATTCCGGCGGTCACCGTTGAATTCAGGTTGAAGGGATTGCCAATGGCCATAACCCATTCACCGACTTCTGCCAGGTCTGAGTTTCCAAAGGATAAGCTCCTCAAGTCATCTTCCCGGATCTGCAAAAGGGCAATATCGGTGGACGGATCGGTCCCGATCACTTTTGCCTTGTAGGTCTCATTATTATGTAAGGTAACTTCGATCTCATCGGCCCCGTCTACCACATGGTTGTTGGTGACGATGTAGCCGTTTTGGCTGATGATAACCCCCGAACCGGATCCCATCTGGACTCTGGGATCAGACTGCCCCCGCTGCTGACCCTGGGGAGGACTCTCCTGGAAAAACCTGAAGAAATCATCCCCAAACAAATCTTCAAAGGGATTGCGCTGCCTGTTAAAAGAATTGGGTGTGGACTGGACCTTGCGGACCGATCGGATATACACCACCGAATTCATTACCTCCTTGGAAACTCCTGTAAAATCCAAAGGGACAAACTCCCCATTCTCTTTGACCGTATATATGGCATTGTGAACAGGCAACTTTTCCTGATTTTGGAAAGATATGGCCGAATCTCCTTGCTTAAATCCTATAAGAAAAAAAACTGCTATGGTCAGACCGCTTCCTAGTATGGAAGGGATCATCAATTTTATAAACTTTTTCATTTTATGTTCCTCCATTTAAATTGTTCTTAATTGATCTCGTTTCTATCCCTCAAAGTGAATCCCAGGATGACCTTT